>CAZFUH010000078.1:0-13220 GCA_964522235.1 uncultured Rhodanobacteraceae bacterium | reverse complement strand
TCCGCGCCAGTCGCTGCACCTGACGGTTGTTCGGGTGCGCCGCCAGCAGGGCCTCGTAGATCGGCCGCGCCTGCTCGCGTCGTTGCAGGCGCAGCAAGGCTTCGACCTCGCCGATTGCGGCGCTGGCATCACGCGGATCCAGCGTGCGGGCCATGCGATAGCGCTCCAGGGCTTGTTCTGGCCAGCCGCGCCACAGGTACACCGAGCCCAGCGTGGCTTGCAGGCGGGCATTGGCCGGACCGACCGCAAGCAGTTCTTCAAGCAGTTGTTGCGCGCTGGCGTGATCCTCGCCGAAGGAGTACATCAATGCGAGATTGAGATCGACTTCAAAGCGGCGCCAGTTCTGATAGGGCTGCCGGGCCTCGGGCTGTTGCAACCATGGCAGCTGCTGCTCGCGCAGCGACTCCAGGTAGCGCAAGGCGCGATCGGGCTGCTCGCGTTCCAGTTCGGCATAGGCGTGCAGCATGTGCAGGGCCATGTGCCCTGGGGCCGCGGCAATCGCCGGTTGCACGGCCACCAGCGCTTCGGCCGGGCGGCGCAGCGCAAGCAGGGAATCGGCAATCACACCGAGCGCATAGCCCGGAAGCTTGATGCCTTCGGCGCGCAATGCTTCGTATTCGGCGATTACCCGATCATGCTGCCCGAGCCGGTTCAGCGGCAAGAGTCGGTCGAGGCGGATGCGCAAGGGCAGGGTGGGGTCGCCGTGTTGGTCTTGATAGCGCGCAAAGGCGGCATCGGCTCTACGTGCGTCCGCCAGAGGATCGGCCGGGTCCGCGGGTTGGACGTCGCCCCAGGTCGCCAGGCGGGCGAGGCGATCGCCCTCCAGGCGCTCACGTTCGCGAGCATCGAACAGTTCCGGGCGCTCTTGGTAGAGCGTCCATGCCCGATGGCTGGCGCCCAGGTCGGCCAGGGTCAGCACCAGGTTTCGAAACAGCACCGGGTCGTCCGGCCAGCGTTCGCGAAACTGCTCGACCCGAGCCAGCGCGGCAAACCAGCGCTCGTCGCCGCGCAGGCGTTCGATCTCGGCCCGGGCCTGATCACGTTCGCTGTTGATGGCGTGCTCGCCAGTCCCGACGGCATTCGCGACAGCGCAGATACAGCACAGCAGGCCGGAAAGCATCCGCTTGCAGCCAGCAACGAGGAGTATCCGCATTCGGTTCGACTTTGATCGTGGGTGCGGAGGCACTGGGAGCGTACCGCCACAGTAGCGAGAGCGCTTGGAGACGGGCAACTCGCGACCGGCAAAAACGTGATGGATATCACATATTTGGTCGCCAAACTTACGAAAAACCAGTGGCAGCCGCGTCTTGTCCATGCCATCGGTCACGATGCGCAACGGCGCCGCCGGGGCTATGATCGCTCCTCGCCATGCCAAGGAATGCCGTGGAACCGACCAGCCGATCCAATCGCGACGAACTGTGGACATTCTTTCGGCAATGGTTGCGGCGACCGCTGTCGACCGCCGCGGTCTCCCCGAGCAGCCGTTTCCTGGCCCGCCGAATGGTTGCCGCCCTGCCCGAGGGAACCCGACGGGTGATCGAGCTCGGCGCCGGCACCGGCACCTTCACCAAGGCCCTGATCGAGCGTGGCATTGCGCCTGCGGACCTGTTGGCGGTCGAGTTCAACCCCAACCTGCATGACTACCTGATCCGGCGTTTTCCTGGTCTGCATGTGGTCCAGGCCGATGCCCGGGCCCTGTCCGAGGTCGCGGCGATCCAGGCCTTCGCCAGTGCCGGTCCGGTCCAGGCGGTGATCAGCGGCCTTGGGCTGTTGTCGATGAGCCGCAGTGCCCAGGAGTCGATTCTGTCCGGTGCCTTCGATCTGATCACCGACGACGGCGTCTTTGTTCAGTTCACCTATGGACCGCTGGCTCCGGTTG
The DNA here is from genome assembly GCA_964522235.1 of uncultured Rhodanobacteraceae bacterium. GTDB lineage: Bacteria > Pseudomonadota > Gammaproteobacteria > Xanthomonadales > UBA2363 > Pseudofulvimonas. The sequence continues at coordinate 11,341 of CAZFUH010000078.1, read as the reverse complement.
CCCGCGAGGTCTTGCAGCGACTTGGACTGCGCGCGCGCCGGCTCAGCTTCACCCTGTTGAACCTGCCGCCGGCTTCGGTGTTCGCGTTCACGCGAATTCCTGCGCCCGCCGTCGTCGGCTGACCCTAACTCGGTTCGTACCGTTCATCCAGCGGTTTTCGCGATGCGTTGACGACTGCGTGCAGCGGCACGCTTCGCTTGCTTGAGTTCATTGTTTCGACCCGCCCTGCGGGCGGCCCTGGGTGCTACGGAGTACCGAACGAAATCGGTGCTGACAGATCAATCGAAGGTCGGGCAGCAAACCGAACGGTATTGCGGTCAGCGCGCGAGGACGGCGTCGATGACGGCATAGAGGCGCGCGCGGTACCGGCTGCGCTCGTTCTCGTCCAGGCCTGACAACTGACCCCATCGCGCCAGCACCTCAAGCAACCCCTGCGTGCCTTCCGCGCGTTCGCCGCGCAGATGCTGCTGTAGTCGCTGCATCTGCCATTCCCGGCGCTGTCGGCTCTCGTCTTCGACGCCGCCGAGGCCGGCGATCGATTCGGCTTCGAACAACAGGTGCAGGGCCGCCATGCGCGGATCGCCACCGCCGTCAGCATTCGCGGCCGCGTCAGGTTCGACGTCGGCAAGCGCTCGATAGCGCTCGCGTTCGCGATCGCGTTCCTGGTCGCGCAAGGCCTGCCGAAGGCGGGTGAGAGCGCTGTCGTAGGCCTCGCCAAGCTCGGCGTCGCGGACCGCCAACTCGCGCCAGGCCTGGGCCAGCTCCCGGCCGCGGCTCTGGCTCTGGGCCAGGACTTCGCCGTCGAGCAGTGCCAATTGTTCGAGTTCGTCGATCACGGCGCGTGCCTGTTCCTGCCGTTGCCCGAGTTCGACTTCGCGCTCCTTGCGGCGGGTATCCAGACCGCCAAAGACCGCATCCAGGGCGGCCCGGAATTGCCGCCATTGCGCCTGGTCCCGACCTGGTCGACCTTTGGCCACTTCTTTCCAGCGCTGGCTCAGTTGTTTCGCTTCACTGCCGATGCGCCGAGGATCGTTTTCCTGGGCCAGGGCACGCGCCTGATCGATCAGCGCTTGCCGGGCCTGCTCGATCTCGGCGAAGCCGCTTTCCAGCCGCGGTTTCAATGCATCCAGCACGGCACGCAGACGTCCGGCCAGGCGCTTGCGAGCCGGCGGCGCTAGTGTGCCCAGTTCGCGCAGATGCGCGACCGCCTGCCGTTGCACGTCCAGCATGGCTTCAAACCTGGCGTCCTCGCTGTCAGCGGCGCCGGCCTCGGCAAGAAAGGCTTCGATCTGCTGTTGACGCTCGCTGCGCAAGGCATCGCGTTTTTCGAAGAAACCGCGCGCCGGCTTCAATGCACGAGCGCAGACGACACGAAAGCGCTTGTCCAGTCCGCTCGGTTCGCTGCTCTCGCCGCGTCCCTCCAGTGCGTCCAGTTCGCGCCAGCGCTGTTGCGCCTCGCGAACCTTGTTGGCGAGCGCATCGGGGTGCAGGCCGCTGCCGATCAACTGTTCGATTTCGTCGCACAAGCGAGCGCGCACCTTGTTGTTGGCCCAGTGCTCCCAGCCCTGCAATTGCTTGAGTCTGGGTTGCAGCTGGTTCCAGCGGGATCGCGCCGCCGGGCCGAGCTGGCGCGGATCCAGTTCGGTCGCCAGCTGCCGGGCACGGCCGAGATCGCCATCGTCCAGGCTTGCGCCCAGTTCCTGCAGACGCTGTTCTTGCTGCTGCCGAGACTGTTCACGAGCACTGCGCCGGTCTTCTTCGAGTGCACGTTCACGGGCGGCTTCAGCCGCCTGCGCCGCCAGTTCAGCCTGGATCCGAACTTGCGCCGCGATCTCTTCCGGCGATGGCGCTGCACCCGGCGACTCGGCCGCAATCGCTGGCTCCGGCTCCGGCTCAACCTCATGGCGGCTGGCGACCGGGACCGGTGGCGGTGCAAGTTGGGCACTAAGCACCGTGCAGGCGCCGCGGAAGCGGGCAAGCAGAGCGTCCGGGAAGCCTTCGCGTTCGAGCCCGTCCCATTCGCCCTGATGCTGTTGCAGGCGCGCGCTGCGCTCGTCGCCCGGCAGGGCTTCGCGCATCAACTGTTCCAGCGCGGCGCAGATCGACTCGGCGCGGGCGCGATGGGCCTGATCGCTGCCGGCCGAGCGCTTCAGCGACTCGGCGCGTTCGCGCGCTGCGCGCGCAAGGCGCTTGTCGTGCTTGCGTGCCTGCTCGGCGATGCGCTCCAGGGTCGAAACCTGGTCGATTCGTTGCAGCACCTCGAGCCGCAACGCCGGGTCCGGATCGCCGAGCGCACGCTCGGCAAGAAATCCGGGACGGTCGACGCGAGCAAGCAGGCGGCGGCGATCGTCGGGCGAAGCCAATTGGGCCGCCAGGCGCTCGATCTCGTCGCGGCTGAGTGCGCTCAGCACTGCGTCGTCCAGTGTCGCCCGACACTGTTGCAGGTTTTGCAGCCAGCGTTGTCGTGCCCAGCTGCGCAGCTCGACGTCGACATCCGCGGTTGCCGCGCGCACATACAGGGCAGAGTCGTCGCAACGACGCAAGGCCTGGCGCCGAACTTCGGAATCCGGATCGTCGATCGCCAGACGTGGCAGTGCAGCGATCAGCTCGGGGCTGTCTTCACTGGCGACCGCGGCGGCGCGCTTTTGCGCATTGCTGGATTGCCAGTTGGGTTTGCGGAGCTTGGAGAGCAGGTTCACGCCATCAGGGCCTTGATCATTTGGGCGCCGGCCAGGTAGACGCCAAGAGCGGTGCCCAGGTTGGTCAGAAAGAAGTTCAACAGAATGCGCGATACCTTGTTGCGCCACCAGCCGCGCCAGCCGACCAGATCCTGACGCAGCGCACCGAAATCGCTCACGGTCGGTTTGCGCAGCCACATCTCGACCGAGGCGCTGACCATACCTGAGGCCAGCACCGGATGCAGGGGTGTCACCGGCGAGACTACGAAGGCCGAGGCGATGCTAGCCGGATGGCCGCCGGCAATGGCACAGCCCAGCGCACCGAGGACACCGGTCGCCAGCACCCAGGTCAACAGCAGCTCGACACCGACTTCGCCACCGCGGCTGAAGCCCCAGGTGAAGCCGCCGACGACCAGGACGATCAGGGCATAGCCGAACCAGCGCGGCCAGCGTCGCGGCGGTGGTGGTTCATTCAGGCGCGCCAGCAGTGCCGGGGCCGGTTCGTCCTGCTCCTGCAAGGCCTGCGACAGGCCCTGCAGGTGTCCGGCACCGATCACCACCAGAACTTCACGCACCTGCGGCTCGGTCTGCGCCGAATCGCGCAGGCGCGCGGCCATGAAGGCGTCGCGTTCGGCGATCAGGGCGTTGTACAGCGGTTGCGATTGCTGCGCGAACTCGCGGAAGGCGCTGTCGAGCATGTCGCCTTCCTTGAGCTTCTCGATCTCGTCTTCGCCGATCTTCTCGTTGCTCAGCAGGCTGCCGAGCAGACCACCCATCAGGCCCATGCGCTGCCAGAAGCCTACCGAGCGATAGGCACGGCCAACCGTGCGGCCGACATCGCGATCGATGAGCCAGACCGGCAGGGCGCGCGCGCGCGCGCCAGCGACCGCGGCCTTCATTTCCGCGCCCGGTTCGATCCCCAGCTGTTCTGCCAGGCGCGCCTGGTACGAGGACAGCAGCAGCTGCGCCGCGACCACGCCGGCCTTGCCGTCGCGGATCACCTGGATCAGGTCGAGCTGCTGCAGGCGATCGGGCGACTGCATCGCCTGTTGCCGCGCCTCGCACAACTCGACCGCGACGGCATCGAACTGGCGCGTCGCCAGCATTGCCTCGACCGCAGCGACGCTGGCATGGCTGACATGGGCCGTACCCAGCAGGGTGTAGCGGACACCGTCGCGTTCGACGTACTGGACTGGTTGCCCGGCCAGGGCGCCCTCATCCCCACCTGAATCGGCGGGGGCAGCTTCGACTTCGAGCGTCATGAACGGGCGGTCTCCGGGTGTCGCCGGCGGCCGGCGCCGGGGCGCGGCCGAGGGACGGATTCAAACCATGCATTGTGACGCCGGCCGGCGCCGATATCCAGAACTGCGCACAACAACGCGTTTGCCGGGCTCGGCCGGCGTCATTTCTGCCGACGGACAATGTCGGACGCCAATCGTCTTGAGGTCAATCGCGATAGCGCTTGAGCAGGTCGGCATAGGCATCGATCCGGCGGTCACGCAGGAATGGCCAGATCCTGCGCACCGTTTCGCTGCGGGCCAGATCGATGCTTGCGGTCAGCAGTTCCGGTTCGTCACTGCCGGCCTGGGCGATCAGCTCGCCCTGCGGACCGGCGACGAAACTGGAGCCCCAGAACAGGGCGCCGCGGCCAGTCGGGTCGGGATCGGCTTCGAAGCCGACCCGGTTGCAGGCCAGCACCGGCAGTCCATTGGCGACGGCATGGCCACGTTGAACCGTGATCCAGGCCTCGCGCTGGCGCACCTTCTCGTCCTCGTCGTCGTCCGGATCCCAGCCGATCGCGGTCGGGTAGATCAGCAGTTCGGCGCCGGCCAGGGCCATCAGGCGCGCGCCCTCGGGGTACCACTGATCCCAGCACACGAGCACGCCGAGCCGGCCGACCGAGGTGTCGACCGGCTCGAAGCCAAGGTCGCCCGGGGTGAAATAGAACTTCTCGTAGTAGCCCGGATCATCCGGGATGTGCATCTTCCGGTAGCGCGCGAGCAGGCGGCCATCGCGCTCGAAGACCACCGCGGTGTTGTGATACAGGCCAGCGGCACGACGCTCGAACAGCGAGCCGACCAGGACGACCCCGGCCTGCGCGGCGAGCCGGCCCAGGCGCTCGCTGCTCGGACCCGGGATCGATTCGGAGCGGTCGAATTCGCGGACATCCTCGCGCTGGCAGAAATACGGGCCGTTGTGCAGCTCCTGAAGAACAACCAGTTCGGCGCCGGCAGCCGCGGCTTCACGAACGCGGCGCTCGATCCGGGCCAGGTTGGCTTCGGCATCACCCTGGTTGTTTTCCTGAACCAGGGCGACGTGCAATTCAGACATGCCTCAATACTCCTTGCGGCAACTGCATCGTGACACAGTGCAAGCTGCCGTTCTGCTCGATCAAGGGCCGGCACGGCACGATCTCGATCGTCCGATCCGGGAACGCCTGCGCCAGAACCTGGGCCGCGGCATGGTCGGCCGGATCGCCATAGCCGGGCATCAGCACGGCGCCGTTGACGATCAGAAAGTTGGCATAGGACGCGGCCAGCCGGCGGCCATCGGAGGCATGGATCGGGCGCGGCCAGGGCAGGGCATGCAGCCGATAGGCGCTGCCGTGGCGCGTACGCAGCGCCGTCAGTTCGGCCGCCATCGCCCGCAATGGCGCATGATGTTCGTCAAGCGAATCGTCGCAGCCTTGATAGACGATGGCGTCGACGGCAGCGAAACGGGCCAGGGTATCGACATGGGCGTCGGTATCGTCGCCATCCAGGGCGCCGTGTTCCAGCCACAGAATGCGCTCGGCGTGCAGATGCCGGGCCAGTCGCTGTTCGATCTCGGACCGGCTGCGATCGGGATGACGCGTACTCAGACAGCGCCAGGTCGTCAGCACACTGCCTTCGCCATCGCTTTCGATCGCGCCGCCTTCAAGCGCGAAATCGATACTTTCGTGGTCGATGCCGGGCGCGAAGACGCCGCGTTCGATCAGGCCGGCGACCAGACGGTCATCGCGGCTGGCCTCGAACTTGCCGCCCCAGCCGGTGAAACGGAAATCCAGCAGCCGGTGCCGTCCCGAAGAGACCACGGTGATCGGCCCGGAATCACGCAGCCAGGTGTCGTCGTAGTCGATGGCGATGGCATCGATCCGGTCCAGGTCGGCACCGGCCTCGATCGCGAGCGCACGCATGCGCCGCTGGATTTCGGCGTCAGCAACGCAGACCAGCGCCCGTTGCCGGCGCGTGATCGCGGCCAGCAGAGCGGCATACGTGGTTTCGACTTCGGCGAGATTGGCCGCCCAGTCGGTGCCGGCATGCGGCCATGCGATCAGGATGCCGTCCTGGGCCGACCATTCCGCTGGCCAGAACGACATTCCCGTCTAGGGGTTCGGCGGGCGTTCGACTACGGCGGTGGTCGGGTTCAGCACCGTGCTGATCACCCGCTGATGCTCGAAGTAGACGGTGAAACCGGCATAGTGCCAACGCGTGATTGGCGGATGCTGCGGCTTGTTGCCGGCGACCGGCGCCAGCTTCTCCAACGGAGCGCCGAACTGGGACTCGACCTGGGCCATGGTCTGGCCATTGCTCGGCACCGAGGCGCGTTGCGCCCGCTCAGCCCGCTCGATCAGCAGGACATCGGCAGTAGCCGGTGCGACCGCGGTGAGGCCGCACAAGCTCAGGAAAACGGCTAACGGCTTGAACATGATCCACCCCCTGGATAGTGGTGCCGCAGTTGTAGCAGATGCGCGTCCGCTGCGCCATCTCCAGCGCAACCGGAAACGCACGAGGCCGGCTGTTCAGCCGGCCCCGCAACGCACGTACTGGAAGCGCTGGATCAGCGCTGACGCGCCTTGAAACGCGGGTTGCTCTTGCAGATCACGAACACCTTGCCACGGCGGCGGACCACCTTGCAGTCGCGGTGCCGGGACTTGGCGGACTTCAGCGAAGACAGGACTTTCATGGCTCGAACCTCGACACCGGAAAAACGAAGCCAAGCATGATAAGTCATTAGATCGGAAAAGAAAAGCCCGATGGGGATCCGTTCTGGCGGCGCCGGCCGCCTCGAGCTCGGATCGACGAGAACGGCCCAATGAATCCTCTCGAGACCGAGGAGTCGAGCCTGTACACCCTGTATCACGGCGACACCGGACTGCCCGAACGTGACTGCGCCGACCTCGCTCGCTTGTCGCACCGCCCGTTGTTGACCGCGGCCAACCGTGCCAACGCGATGCGTACCGAGATCTCGGCGCGAGCGCGCATCTTGTCGAAGTAGCCGCCTGCGCGATCGGCTGGTGTGCGATCGGCGCGTCGCCAAGCGTTCCCTATGTATCGGGCGCGCTTGGCGCTGTCGATGCGGGACGGGACCATGGCCGGAGTCGATGACAAGCTGGAAATCGCGCCGGACCAATGTCGGACTCAGATCCTTGGACCTTCGCTGGAATCCACGACCTGTCTGCTACGGCAGGTTCGCGAGGGTGATCGTCAGGCCCGGGAACGGTTGATCAGCCGCTGTCTGCCGTTGCTTCGACGCTGGGCGCATGGCCGGCTGCCGGCGGCGCAGCGGGATCTGGCGGAAACCGCCGATCTGGTGCAGATTGCCGTGCTCCGCGTGCTCGATCGCCTTGAGGAGTTCGCGGGCCACGGACCGGGCAGTCTGCTCGCCTACCTGCGGCAAATCGTAGTGAACGAGATCCGCGATCAGGCGCGTGCGCAGTCGATCCGGCCTCGGCGCGTGGTTCTCGACGCCGATCTTGCCGATTCCGCGCCCGGCGCGCTCCAACATGCGATCGATGCCCAGGCTCTCGAACACTATGAGCGCGGTCTGTCCGAGCTGAGCGAACGGCAACGCAACGCCGTCGTCCTGCGCATCGAATTCGGGCTGAGCTATCCGGAGATGGCCGTGGAACTTGAGCTGCCATCGGTCGATGCGGCGCGCATGCTGGTCGCGCGTGCGCTGGTGCGGTTGGCGAAATGCATGTCATGAATGACGGTCCCGACGACGAGCAGGCACTGCGTCTGGCCACGGCGATCGCCGATGGTCGTTGTGTCGACTGGTCGCAAACGTCGATGAGCGTCGACTCCAAACTGCTGGCCAATCTGCGAATGCTGGCGCAATTGGCGAGGCAGCCGATCGATGGCGGCACACCGGCGCTTGAAGAGGGGAAATCGAGACGCTGGGGGCATTTGCAGCTGGTCCAGCCTCTGGGTGAGGGCGGCTTCGGTGTGGTCTGGCGGGCGTTCGATACCGTTCTGCAACGGCAGGTGGCGCTGAAACTTCGCCATCCGGTCACCCTTGCCGGCAGCGAGCGCGCGGCGATCGACGAGGCGCGCCGCTTGGCGCGTGTCCGTCACCCACACGTGCTGGCCGTTCACGGCGCCGATATTCACGACGGTCGGATCGGCATCTGGACCGACCTGGTTCGTGGCCAGACCCTGGAGGCGCATCTGCGGAATGGCGGTGCCGTGGCGTGGCACGATCTGCTGCCGCTCGCCGAGGACCTGGCGGCTGCCGTCGCGGCCGTGCACGAGGCCGGCCTGGTACACGGGGACATCAAGACCGGCAACGTCATGCTCGATCACGACCGGAAGGTCGTGTTGATGGATTTCGGCGCCGGTGGTGAACATTCGTCCCCGGACCTGGAAGTCATGGGTTCGCCAATGAGCATGGCGCCCGAGCGCTTCATGACCGGCGTGCTGGAAGCCTCGGCGGATATCTATGCGCTGGGCGCATTGTATTTCCGACTGCTTTGCGGAGAACATCCGATCGCCGCGACCAGTCTGCAACAGCTCTGTGATCTGCACGCCGCCGGAACGTCGCCGTCGTGGTCATTGCTGCCTCACGGCGTGCCGCGGCCGCTGCGCGCCTTGCTGGCTGCCATGCTCGCAGCGAACCCGCGGCAGCGCCCCTCGGCCGACAACGTTCGGCTCGCAATCGCCCGGCTGCGCGCCGCGCCGCAGCGTCGCAGGCGGCGCCGGGGCCGGGCCGTGGTCGTCGCTGCCCTGGCCATCGGCATGCTGATAGCGAGTGCCGGCTATTGGCAGGCACGACATGCCGAGAGCCAGGCACGGACGGCTCAGGCCAGAGCCGAGGCGATCAACGCCTTTCTGCGTGACGTTCTTGCCTCGCCACGGCCGACCGAGAGCGGACGCAACACCTTGATGACCGAGGTTCTGGAGCAGGCACATCTGCGATTGAGTGAGCGCTTTGCCGAACAGCCGCGCCTGGGCGACGAGGTTCGTGCCGTGCTCGCGCACAGCTTTGCCAGCCTGGGTCACAGCGATGTCGCGATGCAGCTGCGCCGGACCATTCTCGACAATCGCCCGAATTCGAGCGGCTGGGATGATCCGGCGATACTGGAAGTCGCGTACGAACTCGCCCTGGATCATGTCGAGCAGCGCCAGTTCGAGGCTGCCGAAGCGCTGTTGGTCGAGATCGAACGCGATGCTGGCAATTCCGCGAACCGATCCCCCCGCCTGGCCATCATCCGCACCTGCGTGGACACGGCACTGGCGATGTGGCGCGGTGATCCGGCGCAGGCGCGGCGATTGGCCGAACAGAACTGGCAGCAGGCGCAGATCGTCCTCGCTCGCTACGACCACTACTACGCGTTGAGCCGCTACCAGCTCGGCCAGTCCCTGTATGACCTGGGCCGCTTCGCCGACGCGGAACCGTTGCTCAGCGCAGCCGTAGACGAAAGCCTGGCCTTGTTCGGGGAGCGCCACGCGATCACTTTGCGCGATCGCCACCTGTTGGCCGCGGTCGCCGCTCGCCTCGGCCGGCTCGATCAGGCCGAGATCCTGGCCGAGGCCAATCTCGAGGTCGCGATGGCCTGGTTGGGCGAGAACGATCGCTTCACCGTCAATGCCCTGAGTACCTTGAGCAACATCCGCGGCGCCCGTGGCGCCCTCGCCGAAGCCGCCGAGTTGAACGCGCGTGCCTTGGCCGCGGCGCGCGACGTCTACGGCGAGGAGCATGCCAATACCCTGACTCTGCTGGGCAACCAGGCCAGCCGGCTGGAGGACATCGGTCGTGTCGATGAAGCCGAAGCGCTATGGCTGGACGGGATTGCCCGCATGCGCCGCGTGCTCGGTGAAAACGACAAGATGACCCTGATCAATCGCGGCAACCTTGCCGAGCTCTGGTTCGACCGTGGCCGTTCGGCAGCGGCCGAGGCTGCCCTGCGCGATATCGTTCCACGCTTTCAGGAGCACTACGGCCCAGGATCGATTGGCAGCCTGCATTTCAGCCATCTGCTGGGTACGGTGCTGAGCGCACGTGGCGCGCATCAGGAAGCGGCCGATCGCTTGGCACCGAGTCTGGCCCAGGCCCGGGTGTCGGCCGGGATGCAGAACCCACAAGCGCAGGATCTGCTCGCGGCCTTGGCCATTGCGCAAGAGGCCTTGGGTCGGCCGACCGAGGCGCTCGCCCACTGGCGCGAGTTGCACGCGCTGCGTCTGAGCACTCTCGGCGAGGGGCATGAGCAGACCAGGACAGCCGCCGCCGCCGTCGCCAGGTTGACTGAGCCTCGACCCTGACCCGTTCGGTTTCCGGCGCCATTCCGTTCTCCGGATCAACAGCCCTCGTGCGTTCCGGAGAACAAGATGAACCGCCGTGCTTCTCGCCGTGCCGGCCAGCTCGGCCGGTACATGTGCCTGGCAATTGCCATGCTGGTGACACCGCTGGTGGCCCGGTCGGCCACCTATTGTGTCGGTACGGCCACCGAACTCGGCAACGCCGTACAGCAGGCCGCGTTGACCCAGGGCCACCACGAGATCCGCCTGCGCCAAGGCACCTACACCCTCCCGCAGGGCCTACTGTTTCAGAACGTCATCGGCGGCGACCTCACCATCAGCGGCGGCTGGGACAGCAACTGCCTGGTTGCGGCCAGCGATCCCTACCTGACGACGATTCAGGGCGGCGCATGGGATCTGCGCTCGCTGCAGACCGAGGTGCGGTTGTCGCGCCTGCGTTTCTCCGGGCTGCCCTGGGTCCGCTTCAATGATTTCGTCGGCAGCTGCAGCGCCAACGGCCAGCGCTTCCGCGTCGAGCGCAGCGTGTTCGACGGTGCCCACACACCGCATTTTCGTCTGTACTTCGCCAGCGACTGTCACGACGTCGAGGTCGAGAACGTGCTGGTCCTGGGCGGATATGACGGCATCAAGCGCGTTGCCAGCGATGATGCCGATCCGCCTCCGAAGATGCGCGTCCAGCACACTACCGTACTTGGGGCGGAACGCTTCGCCTTCCACGTCGATTACAGTGAAGCCGATGCTCCAGGCATCGTTCAGCTTTACAACAATGTTCTATTCGGCAGCAACTACAGCGACCTGTACCTGACCCAGGCACTGGCGTTGGCGATCAACAACCACATCGGCAGCACCCTGTTCTCCACCGGCAGCGGCCTGATGCTCGGCAGCACAGGAAATCACGCCGGCAATCCGCAACTGCAGGCCAACGGACAGCCTACGCTGCCGAATTCCCCGGTGATCAACACCGGCCTGTTGTCGGTGCCGGACGGCCTGCCGACCGTCGACATCATCGGCGCGCCGCGCGTGTTCGGCAGCGCACCCGACCGCGGCGCATTCGAGACCAGCATCGACGATCTTGGCGTCATCACGGTCACCAGCCAGAGCGACAGCGGTCCCGGTTCGCTGCGTCAGGCCATCCTCAGCGCCAAC
>CAZFUH010000077.1:0-13327 GCA_964522235.1 uncultured Rhodanobacteraceae bacterium | reverse complement strand
GCGGCTCATCTGATCGCCGCGGATTCGAACCGTGCGAAGCATCACCACCTTCGCGTTCGTCGAAACGGTCCGGCTACGCTACCCTGTGGCCTCGTCGCGTCGTCGGTGTGTCCCGTCTCATCCCATGAGACACCGCCATGCCAGCGTGTCGAAACGGGGGGCAACACGGCATGGGAGACACCATGAGCACGCGTTCTGCCCCCGATTCGCGACCGCCAAGCCCGGTTGCCACAACTGCGGACCGCTCTCGCCGCCGCTTCTTCGCGCGTGTCGGCGCCGCCGTCGCCGGCATCGCCACCCTGTTCCGGCCCGGCTCGTCCGCCGCCCACGCGCAACGCAACCGCGTCCGCATCCACCTGCACGACTGTCGTATCGCTGGCAGCCACTACTACGAGTGCCAGCGCGTACATGCCTGGCTGGAGCCCGGCGATCGTCTCGGCTTGCGTCGCGAGGCCAGCAATCGTCACGATCCGCGTGCCGTCGAGGTGTTCTGGCACAACCTCAAGCTTGGCTACCTGCCGCGCAGCGACAACCTCGCCGCGGCAAGCCTGCTCGATCGCGGCCACCGCGTCGACGCCGAACTGTTCACCATCGACGCCCCCGACGACCACTGGGAGCCGCTGGTGTTGCGGCTGTGGCTGGAGGCGGGCTCGTGAATCCGGCGATGCCGAGCCTCGAAAGCCGTGGGCTGCCGGGTCAGCGTGAGCGGTGCTTGTCAAATCATCAGGAGCAGGTTCAGTCACCTGACGTATACTCAACTCTGTTTTTGTACGTCACATCTTGCGAGGCTGGCCATGCAATCCAAGCTGACATTGAGGATCGACGACGAGCTGATTCGCCGCGCCAAGCGCGAAGCACATGCACGGGGCGTCTCGGTCTCGGCTCTGGTCGCGGGCTACCTGTCCGCATTGTCTTCATCCAAGGAAGATCAGCCACTTACGCCCTCTGTGCAACGTCTTCGCGGCCTGCTGCGCGATGCCAGCAGCGATCGCGACAGCTATCGGCGCTATCTCAAGACCAAATACGAGATCTAACTTCGGTTGTTATTGGGCGAGAACACGACTCCACTGCTGGACAGGATGCCGCTGGCCTCCATGAAGCCGTTGTTGGTGTTCGACCGGGCAAATGCCAGGACGCATCAATTCCAGCGGCATCCTCATCGTTCAACGAGGCGATGCCGTGATCAAACAGTCCGAACTGCTGCTGGTGTTCGACGTCAACATCCTGATCGATGTACTTCAGGATCGGCAGCCATGGTCGGAGTCTGCGTCGCAGCTGTTGTCGCTGTGTGATCGCGGCATCGTGCGCGGCTGCTGGTGCTCGGCTTCCGTCGGAACCGTCTACTTCCTGGTCAAGAGGGAATTTGGTCCGCAGCGTGCGCGCGAGGCTATTCGCGAGTTGAGCGGAGTGCTGGCCGTACTGCCGCTGGATGAGGCCATGATTCAGGACGCATTGCTCAGCGATTGGCCGGATCTGGAGGACGCAATCGTCCACGCCAGTGCGCAGCATGCAGGCGCGACCCATCTGATTACCCGTGATCCCAAGGGCTTCAGCAAGGCCTCGCTTCCAGCCTGCGATGTAGAAGCGATTCTGGCGATTGTTGCCGCCGTCGCCACAAGCGCCGCGGCCGATCCTGCTCAACGAGACGACGGCTGAATCGAGAGGAGTCTGATTCATGAGTTTCAACGGCCTGTTTTCAACTGCGGTAGGCAAGGGATCGCCGTATCCGTATCAGCGTCGGTTGGCCGAGGAGCCCTGGCCGGACCTGTTGAACGTGCCGACGGGGCTGGGCAAGACGGCCGCAGTGACGATGGCTTGGCTGTACAAGCGCGGCTGGCGGGAAGGCGGGCGCATCGAGGCGGCGGACGACGAAACCCCGCGCAGGCTGGTCTGGTGCCTGCCGATGCGCGTGCTGGTCGAGCAGACGGACGAGAACCTTCAGGACTGGCTGTCCCGGCTCGGTCTGCTTGGCAAGGCCGGCGAGGGCAAGGTGTCGGTCCAGGTGCTGATGGGCGGAGGAGACGATCTGAAGTCCTGGGCCGAGTACCCCGAAGAGGACATGATCCTCATCGGCACCCAGGACATGCTGCTTTCGCGTGCCCTGATGCGCGGCTATGGCATGAGCCGCTACCAGTGGCCGGTGCATTTCGCTCTGCTGCACAACGATTGTCTGTGGGTGTTCGATGAAGTGCAGCTGATGGGTGCCGGCCTTGCGACATCGGCCCAGCTCGAAGCCTTTCGCCGCAGGTTTCCACTTGCGCGACGCAGCCGTTCCCTGTGGGTGTCGGCAACCTTGAACCGCGATTGGCTGGGCACGATCGATCTGCGTCCTCATCTCGCTTCACTGCGAACGCTGGAACTGGATGCTCAGGACCAGGAACAGGCCGGCCCACGAGTGGCGGCAGTCAAGGCGCTGGGGCAACTCGACCTGGTCCTCGATGAGGGTGCTGGCAATCGAGCGGGGCTGGATGCCTATCTGGATGGTCTGGCCGAGCGGGTGCTGGCGCGGCATGACCCAATGGCGCAGACCTTGGTCGTTCTCAACCAGGTGGGTCGCGCCCAGGGATTGTTTTGCCGGCTGAAAAAGCAACGCCCGGATCGGGCCGACCTGCTAATCCACTCAAGATTCCGTGCTCACGAGCGTGCGCAGCTCTCCCGGGCACTGCGTGAACAGGAAGCTTCGGACAGAATCCTCGTAGCAACCCAGGCGATCGAGGCCGGCGTCGATCTCTCGGCCAAGGTTCTGATCACGGAGCTTGCGCCCTGGCCTTCGATGGTGCAGCGCTTTGGACGTTGCAACCGCTACGGTGAGCACAATCAGGCCCAGGACGCGGAGATTCTCTGGATCGACATCGCCGACGACGGCGATGGCAAGCCCTATGAGTCAACGGCCCTGGCACGATCGAGAGATCGGTTGACGGACCTAGACAGCGCCAGTCCCCAGCACCTGCCGCCGAGCGACGAGGCCGCGCCTGCGCGAGCCGTGTTGCGCCGCAAGGACCTGCTCGACCTGTTCAATACCGATCCCGATCTTTCGGGTTTCGATGTCGACGTGTCCGACTACGTCCGCGACACGGGAATGCCTGGCCTGCAGGTGTTCTGGCGAGACTTTGCGGACGACCCCAACTCGCCCGAAGTTCAGTCTGGCCCTGTCCGCCTTCAGCTTTGCCCGATTTCCATGGGGCAAGCCAAGGACCTGGAGAAACGTGATGCCTGGTACTGGGACAGCCTTGGCGATCGCAAGCGCACTGGTCGTTGGGTGCGGCTGGATCGACGGCCGCGTCCGGGCATGGTGCTGCTGCTGCGCTGCGCCGATGGCGGCTACGATCCAGCTCTCGGATTCGACGGTGCGCTGAAAAGGCCGGTTGAAGCACTGGCTCCCGAGGAACACGAGAAGGAACGAGCGTTTGCTGACGATCAGCGCTCGCTGGGCAAACGGCCCGTCGCGCTCGCAACGCACCTGGGAAACTGCGCCAATCAAGCGGACGCGCTATGCCGCCTTCTTGCTGAAAGCGACTACCGTGGCAGCGTCGTACGGGCCGGACGCTGGCACGATGTCGGCAAGGCGCACGAAGTATTCGATCAGACCATGCACCGCTGCGAGACGGCGCCGCCGGGTCTCCTTGCCAAGTCGCCCTGCAAAGGACGTCACAGTCGCAGATTCTTTCGCCACGAACTTGCCTCGATGCTGGCCTGGCTGGAACAGCACAACGGCGAGCCCGACGCCGATCTCATTGCGTACCTGATTCTTGCCCATCACGGCAAGGTTCGGATGAGCCTGCGCGCAATGCCAACCGAAGAGCCTGCTCCGAACGGGAGGCGTTTCGCCCGAGGCATCTGGGAGGGCGATGCGTTGCCTGCGTTGGATTTTGATGGTGAGCGCAGCGAAGCAATCGAGCTGAGGCTGGCGCTGATGGAGTTGGGCGAGGGCGAACAGGGCTCATCGTGGACCGCACGCGTACTCGGTCTGCTCGACGAGAATGGCCCGTTCCGGCTCGCCTGGCTGGAAACCCTGGTTCGTATTGCCGACTGGCGTGCGTCCGCCCAGGAGCAGGAGCCGTCATGAAGCTGGCTGCCTTTGATGCCGTTGCTGCGGCATTGCATCGGGAACAAGTGCGCTACCTCGTTGCCGGAGGGCTTGCCGTCAACGCGCACGGCTACGTCCGCCACACGCTCGATATCGATCTCGTGATCGGGTTGGATGCCGACAACATCGAGCGCGCCTTTCGCGCGCTGGCGACGCTGGGCTATTGCCCGCTCGTCCCCATCACTGCCTGTGCCTTCTCCGATGCGCAGCAGCGGAAACGATGGCGGGACGAGAAGGGCATGCAGGTGCTCAACTTTCACAGCGACGCGTTCCCGGCGGCAAGTGTCGATGTGTTCGTTCACGAGCCCTTCGACTTTGCAAGGGAGTACGAGAACTCGCTGCAAGGCGAAATGCTGCCGGGTGTCATCGCCCGCTTCGTCTCCATCCCGACCCTGATCGAGATGAAGCGCCTTGCCGGTCGCCCGCGCGATCTTGACGACATCCATCATCTGCAGTTGCTACAGGAGATCGCCCGAGATGAGTGACCGGGAACAGCAGATCGACTGGTCCAAGACGACGTTTGAGGGCAGTCGCAAGGAGCAGCTTCGCCAGACGCTGAAGATGAGCGTACGCGAGCGGTTGGAGGCGCAGGAACAACTCGAACCGCTGCACGAGCGAATCGCGCTTTCAGCACATGCACGCCTGCAAACACCGGATTCCGTCATCGGAAACCGCGTTGGCGAATCCCAGGCGGCATACAAGTCCGAAGGCGACGCGAACGAGGTTGCGCTGATGGGCTGCACCCCGACGCCTCTGGCGAACTACTTGAAATCCTTGGGCGTGCTGCGCTTGCTTGCGGCGCGACATCCCGACCTCAAAGCAGCGTGGCGAGACGGAACCTTCGTGTTGCGCACGTCCTTGGATCGAGCGGCAATCGAACGGTTCCTTCTGGAGGAGTACCTGCCCACCCCCGTCATGGCGCCTTGGAATGGCGGTAGCGGGTTCTATCAGAAAGACAACAAGAAGGCCCTGGAGGCCATTCGTGCGGGCAGCACGCTGAGGTTCTCGCAGTATCGCGAGGAGTTAGATGCCGTTGAGGCCTTGCTTGCCGATATCGATCGAAGTGCAAGCCCCAAGAGTGAGGCGAAGCAGACCTTGTTGATGCAGGTTCGAGGCGCTCTCTCGGACGAGGCCTTGTCGTGGTTCGATGCCGCTGTGCTGATGAGCGGAGGTGAGCCTGGGTATCCACCCCTGCTGGGCACTGGGGGAAATGATGGTCGGCTCGATTTCACGAACAACTTCATGCAGCGCCTGCTGGATGTCATCCACCCGGAGACAGGAGCGCCAACGGACGCATCCGCAGGCTGGCTAAGGGCGTCGCTCTTCGGTGATACCAGGCCGGGTCTGGTAGACAACGCCATTGGACAGTTCTCACCCGGTCAGGCGGGAGGGGCGAACGCGAGCGCAGGGTTCGAAGGCGGCGCGACGATGAACCCGTGGGATTTCGTGCTGATGATCGAAGGCGCGCTCATGTTCGCTGCCGCGGCAGTCCGTCGCAATGCCGACGATCCGCAGGGTGTGCTCAGCTATCCGTTCACTGTGCGTGCGGTCGGTGCTGGTGCGGGCAATGTAGGGGGCGACGATGCGGCTTCATCACGCGCCCGTGGCGAGTTATGGATGCCCCTGTGGGAACGGGCTGCAAGTTACATGGAAATCCAGGCGCTGCTTTCCGAAGGTCGGGTTGCCCTGGGTCGACGGCCCGCTCGCGATGCACTCGACTTTGTGCGGGCCGTGCATCGGTTGGGTGGCTATCGCGGTGTCAGGAGCTTTCAGCGCTATGGCCTGCTGATGCGCTCTGGAAAGGCATTCTTCGCAACACCTCTGGAACGAGTGAATGTGTCTGACAAGTCTCGGGTCAGCTTGCTTGACGAGTTGGCTGCCGGTGGGGGCGATTGGCTGAACCAGTTCCGAAGGTTCGCGCAAGGCGGGAGCGCCGCTACACGGTTTTCAGTTCTTCGTCAGCGCCTTGAGACAGCCTTCTTTCGCTTGTCCGGAAAAGAGCCTTCACCAGCCGAAGTGCAGGCGGTGTTGATTCTGCTCGGTGAGATCCAGACCTCGCTGTCCAGCAGCAAGAAGGCCCGCGAGGCCGTAGCCCCGATCCCCCGATTGTCGGAACGCTGGTTGTTGAACGCCAACGACGGCACGCCGGCTTTTCGCATCACGAGCGCGCTCGCGGGACTACGGGGAGGCGCGAATGCGGCACTGCCGTTGCGTGCGCAATTGTTTCCCGTCCATCCCCGCTTCAATCAATGGATGGAGGTGGCGCGCAAGTCCAAGAATGCAGCGAGCGACGACAAGGCGTTGCGTCTGCGCCTGTGTACGGGTCTCCAGGGAGGGCTGCCTGAAGCCCTGGCCGGTTTGCTTGTGCGACGGCTGTGGCTGGCCGAACAGTTCGAGATTCAGGACAAGCCGCTGCAAAGCGCATCGACGGCTTCCCTGGGCGATGTACTGAATTTTCTGCGCGATGATTCGATGGATCGACGGATCGCAGCGCTGCTGCCGGGCTTTTGCCTGTGCGAGGTGCCTCCGGACATCGACCGCGCGGCGGATGATGTCGTTGCGCCTGCGGCATTCGCCTTGCTCAAGCTGTCGATGACCCCGGACGCGATCTTGCGCGGCTTGGGCCTGCTTCGCGAAAAG
This sequence comes from uncultured Rhodanobacteraceae bacterium, assembly GCA_964522235.1. GTDB lineage: Bacteria > Pseudomonadota > Gammaproteobacteria > Xanthomonadales > UBA2363 > Pseudofulvimonas. Next base: position 6,600 of record CAZFUH010000077.1, on the reverse strand, counting down.
GAACAGTTGCCGCTTCCCGCGGGGATGCTGGCACTCCTGAGATCGTGCAGCACCGGGAGTCGCGCGGTACAGGTCGCTTCTCGACGACTGCGCGCATCCGGTCTGTCACCGAAGTTCGAACACTCTGCCTTGCCCCGGCTCGACGGACTGAACCCGCTCCGGGTGGCAGCCGCCTTGCTGATTCCCTTGCATTTCGGCGACATGGGCCAACTCGCCGCCACTGTGCTGAACAGGCCGAACCCCGACGCCGAGACAGCTTGAACCGCCACATTTTTGAAGGAGCCAACCATCATGAGCATTGACTTCTCCCAGTTGGACGGCAGTCCGCGCCTGCTGATCCGTGCCCGACTCACCCCACTGCAAGGCAGTCGTTTCCAGCCAACGGGATTCCCTGAAATCGGAGCAGCGCAGTACGAAGGGCCAAGCGGCGAAAGCATGTTGCTGGTGGAGTCGGCGCAGAGCATGGCGAACCGGCTCGAAGCTGTGTGTTGGGACAAGGTGAACGATGATTGGGTTCAGCCTCTCAAAGGGTTGTCTGTCGTCAAGGTGAATGACAAGGACGGCAATCCCCTGACCAACTCCGTGCTGGAAGCCCATCGAATCAACTCGCCCTACATTCTGGAGGGCGCAGACAAAACCGTGTTCGACCAGCTCAAGAGCGAATTGGCGGACATGGAAGAGGGCTTTGTCGACTTGAGAAAGCTTGCGAGGGTTCTGCTATCTCTGGATGTCAACGCGTTGTTGCACGGGGTGTTTCTCGCGAAGAAGGAACTTGCGGGTGGTCGGCTCCGGCTGCCGCGCGCACTATCTGCCTTTATCGAAGCGAAGAACAGCAAGGTGGCCGCCAGCGGTGGAGTCAAGAACGACTCGGTCAATCCATCTGGCGACACCGCCAAGGGCTTCGGCAATGTACCGTTCTCTCGCGAGGAGTTCGTCTCGGCGGACATCGACGCATACTTCAACCTCGATCTCGCACAGTTGCGTGGCTATGGTTTTACTGAATCGGTCTATCGGCTTCTCGTGGGACTGGCGCTGTTCAAGATTCGAGGATTTCTCGAAGAAGGCTTGCGCTTGCGTACGGCGTGCGATCTTCAGTGTGACTCCATCAACGTCCAGCGTCCCCAGGGCTTTGACCTGCCGGATTGGACAACGCTGCAGACCGAGCTGCCGGGCCTGATTAAGGCTGCCAGCACGGAGGCCGGGTTCCAGCCGGCAACCGTCACGTATTCGAAGAAATAGGGGTTAGCCATGCTGGCGCTCGAATTCAGATTCCCGGCAGGCAGGTACCACGCCACACCGTGGGACTGCCACGTCAACGAAGGCGCGGTGGTCTGGCCGCCCGAACCCTGGCGTGTGCTGCGCGCCCTGATTGCTACGTGGTATCACAAGGTCAAGCACACCGGCCAGCATGACGAGTCCGTGCTGGCTGAGCTGATCGATACGCTTTCCTCCTCTTTGCCAGAGTATGCGGTGCCGGCGGCGAGCCACAGCCACACGCGGCACTACATGCCGCTTCGGGAGCCCGGCAAGACCTCGCTGGTGTTCGACGCATTCGCTGCGGTGAATCGCGACGAGCCGTTGCGTATGGCCTGGCAGGCGGTCGAGCTATCAAATGCGCAGCTTGCGTTGCTGGATGACTTGCTCGATGCAATTGGATACCTCGGTCGCGCCGAATCCTGGGTGGATGCGCGTCGTTGCGAGGGTGGTATTCAGGCCAATTGCCGGCCAGGAAACGAGTCCGTCGATGTCAGCTCGGGCGAGGTCATCGGTGAGGTCGTGACCTTGCTTGCTCCGCTGCCTCAAAAGGAGTACAGCGCCTTGCGGAAGAGCTTCCTGACCGACCGGCAGGCACAGAGAAGACTTGGAGCGACCCTTCCTGAGCATTTGCTGGACGCCTTGTGTGTGACCACGCCTGAGTTGCGCAAGCTGGGCTGGAACCGTCCGCCTGCGGCGCGACCAGTCAACTACCTTCGGCCGTTGAGTGCGCTCAAACCGAGGCGAAAGATTGAAAAGCCAGTTGCTCGCGCTGCGACCACCATCCGATACCTTCTGATCGGCAAGCCGTTGCCGCGCGTCGAGGACAGTGTCCGGATTGGAGAACTGCTACGTCAGGCAGTGATGAGCCAGGCCAAGAAGACTCCGAATGATGGTCAGGTTCCCGCGATTTTTTCCGGCCACGAGCTGCCGAACGACAATCGTCACAGGCACGCGTTCTTCCTGCCTTGGGACGGCGATGGCGATGGTCGCATCGACCGTCTTGTCTTGCATGTGCCGGACGAGATGGATGCCAGGGCACGAAGAATGGCCGAGCGCGTATCCAAACTCTGGAGCCGTGATGGTGGCGAGTGGCGACTGGTCGTGGAGAGCATCGGCGGCCTGGAAGTGGGCGGACCCTTGCTCGGTCGTTCCCAGACATGGGAGTCCGTGACCCCGTATCTTCACCCATGGCACCTCAAGAAGCGTCTGGGAATCGAGGATCAGATTCGCCGTGAATGTCGCCAGCGAGGACTGCCGGAACCGGAACACATCGAGCGCATGCCGAGCGTGCAAGTCGGTCCTCAAGTTCGAAAGCCGATCCACTTTCGCCGGTTTCGCGCCAAGCGCGATCTGACGCAGCCAGATCGCTACGGTAGCTTCTGGCGGTTGCACTTTGCCGAACCGATCTTCGGTCCTGTCGCGTTAGGGTTTGGTTGTCATTTCGGTCTTGGTCTGTTCCAGCCCAACCGCGGGTAGGCCGATGCTGGAGCGCTGGCGCGTCTATCGGTTCTCGCTGCTTGAACAGGAACAGACTGCCGATGCAAACGACACAGGGGTTGCGGACGGCGCACGGCCGAAGGCTCCTGCGCAGCGAAGCGTTCGCGGCAATCGCTCGCCCGATCGACGCAGCACACGCAGCCTCAACGACCCGTTGCGGCAACACATTGCGCAGGAGGTTCGGAACCTTCACGACTTGGCGGCGATGAAGGCCGAAAACCGCGCGCACTTTGCCGCGTTGCGTGATCAGCTGATCGAACGCGGCGAGCTGCTCGACAGCCGGCAGATCGCCGCGCTGGGCGGGTCGCGAACCCGGAATCCTTCTGCCTACGCGGCTGATCTGGATTTGTTCAGTGTTCCGCTCGGGCGCCGCAAGCGCTTGTATCCGCGGTTTCAACTGGATCCGCAGACCGGCGCGCCGGATCGCCGCGTCGTCGAGGCCCTGATCCAGGTACGCAATGCGCTTCCGGCCGAGTTTTCCGACTGGTCGATCGTGCTGTGGTTTCTACAGCCCAGCCCATTGCTAGCCGGCGCCGTTCCGGGCGAGCGGGTGGTTGCTCAGCCCGCGAAGGTGATTGCGGCGGCTCTTCGGGAGCTGGATGCGTGACCGTACGGCGGCCCCGCCTGCCGGGCGGTCGCAGATGGCCACCGGGAAATCCGGCGTACAACGTCGGTGCAATCGTCGAGCCGTAGGAACCGCATCATGCAACCGGTCGAGCGAACTCACGACGCGAGCATCCCGATCACGATCGACGATCGCGAACTGCGTGGCCCGGTGCAGGCGGCATTGGCGGCGAGCGGCCGGTTCGACGTCTACGTACGTCGGTTGCCCTTCGGTGACTATCTGGTCGACGACGCGTTGGTGTTCGAGCGCAAGACGCTGTTCGATCTGGTCGCGTCGATAAAGCAGGGCCGGCTGTTTGAACAGGCCGCGCGGCTGGCCAACTGCCGGCGTCCAGTGGCCTTGATTCTGGAAGGCCGCGGCGCCGATCTGGCCAACTCCGGCATGCGCTGGCAGGCGATCCAGGGCGCGCTGCTGAGCTTGACGATGGTGATCGGCGTGCCGCTGCTGCGCAGTCGCAGCCCGGCCGAAACTGTTTCCACCTTTGCGCTTGCCGCGCAGCAGCATCGCCGGCTGGCGCACAGAGCGCTGCCGCGCCGGGGCCAGCGGCCCCAGGGCAAGCAGGCGTATCAGCACTACCTGCTGCAGGGGCTGCCGGCGATCGGTCCGGACCGGGCGGCGCGCCTGCTGCGCGCGTTCGGTAGCGTCCAGGCCGTGGTCGATGCCGATGAGACGGCACTGGCGCAGGTAGCGGGCATCGGTCGGCGCATTGCCGGCAAGATCCGCTGGGCGGTCGACGAGCCGGCCGCCGGCTACACGTCGATGCCGATCCGCTCAGAAGAAATCGTGAACCGGTTCACATTCAGCTGAGACAACACGCCTCCTCGGGACTCCTTTGTAAGAATCCGGCCGCAGCAGGCGCACTGCCGCGCCACGGCCGGGCCGAGGTGTCGATGGAGCTGAAACAGGCCGAACTCGCGCTGCCGTTTCCCGAGCTGGCCGCCGACCAGCCGTTGCTGCCGGTGCGCATGCTCAACGAGTTCGTCTACTGCCCGCGTCTGGCCTACCTGGAGTGGGTGCAGGGCGAATGGGCGGATTCGGCCGACACCGTCCAGGGCCGCCATGCCCATCGCCGGGTCGACAAACCGTCCGGTGATCTGCCGTCGCAGCCGGGCCGGTCTTCGGCCAACGACGGTGGCGGCGAGGACGACAGCGAGCCGACGATCCACGCGCGCTCGATCAGCCTGTCGTCGAACCGCCTGGGCCTGATTGCCAAGCTCGATCTGGTCGAAGGCGAGGGCGACCGGGTCACGCCGGTGGACTACAAGCGCGGCAAGCGCCCACACACCGCACGCGGCGTCTACGATCCCGAGCGCGTGCAGCTGTGTGCACAAGGCATGCTGCTGGCCGAGCACGGCTATGTCTGCGAAGAAGGCGCAATCTACTACGTCGCCAGCAAGGAGCGGGTGCGCGTCGAATTCGACGACGAGCTGCGTGAGCTGACCCGCAAGGCCATCGCCGGGCTGCGCGCCTGCGCCGCTGGCGGCCGCATTCCGCCGCCGCTGGTCGACAGCCCCAAGTGTCCGCGCTGTTCCCTGGTTACCATCTGCCTGCCCGACGAAACGCGCTATCTGCTTCGTGCCGACAACCCGCCGCGGCCGCTGGCAGTGCCGCACCATGAAGCCCTGCCGCTGTACATCCAGCAGTTCAACGCCAAGCTGGCCAAGAAGGGCAACGTACTGGAAGTCAGCAAGGACGATCAGGTACTGGCCAGTGCCCGCATTGCCGAGGTGTCCCAGGTCGTGGTCATGGGCAACGTCTACATCACCGCGCCGTGCCTGCAAGCACTGATGGAGCGCGACATCCCGGTCAGCTGGTTCAGCTATGGCGGCTGGTTCTACGGCCACAGCATCGGCAACGGTCACAAGAACGTCGAGCTGCGCACGGCGCAATACCGGGCCAGTTTCGACGAGCAGCATTGTCTGCGCCTGGCCCGCGGCCTGGTCGCGGCCAAGATCGCCAACTCGCGAACCCAGTTGCGCCGCAACTGGAAGCCGGACGAAAAGCCGGAACGGCTGCTGGCCGATCTCAAACGCGTACACAAGCAGTCGCTGCGTGCCGAGTCGCTGGAATCCCTGCTCGGCATCGAAGGGCATGCCGCTTCGATCTACTTCGCAAACTTTCGTCATCTGCTGAAGATCGATGGCGACTCGCGTTTGCTGGCCTTCGATTTCACCAAGCGAACGCGCCGGCCGCCAGCCGATCCGGTCAACGCCTTGCTGTCGATGGCCTACGCGCTGCTGACCCGCACGCTGACCAATACCTTGCAGGCCGTAGGCTTCGATCCGTTTCGCGGTGTCTACCACCAGCCGCGCTACGGCCGTCCGGCACTGGCCCTGGATCTGATGGAGCCGTTCCGGCCGCTGCTTGGCGACTCGGTCGTGATCCAGGCGATCAACAACGGCGAAGTGGCGCCGACCGACTTCGTCAGCGTTGCCGGCAGCGTCAACCTCAAGCCGGATGGACGCAAGCGCTTCATCGCCGCGTTCGAGCGTCGGCTCAGTCAGGAGATCACCCATCCGGTGTTCGGCTACAAGCTCAGTTATCGGCGTCTGTTGGAATTGCAGGCGCGACTGCTGGGCCGGCACCTGCTTGGCGAGCTCGACGACTATCCCAACTTCACCACCCGCTGATCGCCATGGACGAGCACCTGTACCTGGTGACCTATGACATCCGCGACACCAAGCGCTGGCGTCGGGTGTTCACGCTGATGAAAGGTTTTGGCGAATGGCTGCAACTGTCGGTGTTCCAGTGCCGGCTCAGCCCGCGCCGCCACGCCGAGTTGATCCAGTTGCTGGACGGCGTCATCAACAACAAGGTCGATGCCCTGCTGGTGATCGACCTCGGTCCCGCCGACAAGGTCAAGCCGCGCGTCACCAGCCTGGGCGAGCGCTTCGATCCAGTCGCCCGAGAGCCAACAATCGTGTAGCGTAGAAGCATCGGCCAAGGCCGAACCTTGCCACCGCCGCGCGAGCGCTGCGGTGGCGCGACAAACCCCGGCCAGCGCTCGAACCGGCCCGGCTCTTTCACAACGGTGGTTTACTGAAATAATCTAATGCCGCACCTCATCGTCAAGCCATCGCCGATCACGGCATCGCGCCAGCCCTCGCGAATCCCGCATTCACCGAAGGCAGATCAGCAGCTTGCGAGGGGTGCGGTTCTCCGCGGCATCACGCCGCGGCCTCATTGAAGCCTCTTTCTTCTCTCTTTCTCTCTTTCCTTCT
>CAZFUH010000076.1:0-13406 GCA_964522235.1 uncultured Rhodanobacteraceae bacterium | reverse complement strand
GCAGGAGTTCGCCGTCGTTGGCCTCGAAGCACACCTGGACCTTGCCGGACAGCGCAAGCAATGCCTTGATGCCTTCCCGGACCAGATCCTGGTCGTCGACCAAGGCGATCGCGACTGGCGCGCTCATGCCGGTCCGGCGCCGAGATTCGGCAGCCGCACCGACAACCGGGTGCCGCGCCCACGCGCCGATTCAACCACGACGCTGCCGCCGAACTCGGCAACGCGTTCGCGCATGCCGCTCAAACCGTTGCCGTCACGAATGTGTTCCGCGCCGCGACCCTGATCCTCGACCGTCGTGGTGATCGTGCCATCGACCTGCTGCAGTCGAATCCGGACCCGCCGTGCGGCGCCATGCCGGATGGCATTGGTCAAACCCTCCTGGACCACCCGCAGCAAGGTCTCGGCGCGCTCGACATCGGCGACACGCAGATCCAGGTCGATCTCCAGGCCGATCTCGACGCCGGGATACCCGGCCGCGAGCGTTGCCAGGGCTGCCGGCAGATCGATGCCGTCGTGCCGGCGCAACTGGCCGACGACACCACGGATGTCGTCGAGCAGGCCCTCGGCCAGGGCAAGTGCAGACGCGATCCGGGCTTGCCGTTGCTCGGCTTCGGGAAGGCGCTGCGCCAGTTCCAGATGCAGTTTCAGCGCGGTCAGCGTATGTCCGGCGACGTCGTGCAGCTCACGCGAAAGCCGCAGCCGCTCGCCGTCGCGGACACCTTCGGCCAATAGACTGCGCGTTGCCAGCAGATGGGCATTGACCGCCGCCAGCTCGACATTGGCAGATTCGGCGCGATGTGCGTAGTGGCCCATCAGCAGGGCAAAGGCCTGGAAGCTCGCGAACACCGCGACCTGAAACAGGGGCGCGCGCGCCGCGTGGATCTCGCTCAGCAGCAGATAGAACACCACGTCCAGCGCCAGCATCAGCAGCAAGGCCGCCGGCAGGCGCATCAAGACCGGCAACTGGGCGGCGATCAACACCAGAAGGATCGCGTTCATGCCATCGCTGATCAGCGCCAGATTGGCGAGTGCGGCGGCAATCTGCAGCAGCAGGCTCGACCACATCAGCAGCGGCCCCTTCCGGCCTGCGCGCTCGCCGAACTCACGGACGATGAACACGGTCAGGAACAAGCCCAGGCTCAGCGCACAGCCGATCCAGACGGCGGACAGCATCTCGCGCAACACCAACTGGGAATAGGCGATCAAGCCGAGCACCACATAGGCCGCCAGCGACAGCGGCGACAGCAGAGCCCGCCACACAGGGACCACCGCAGGGGCGAAGTACGCGGCTGGCGATATCGGCCGCGGCGCCGTGCTGGATGCTGTCGAGGATTCGGCGGAGGACATGGCGTCGCAGTATAGGCAGCAATGACGCTGGATCGGCGGCACCGTTGCCGAAGATGACTTTCGGCACCACGATCGATGACCGTGGATATCGATCCTTGCACCGACGATGCGGACGATCGGTGCAGCCGATGGCGCCGCCCCGATCATGAGTCGGCGAGGTGGGAACGGCAGATGCCGGCAGACGTGATGCGCGATCGTGCCGGTCAACCGCGTCAACTGCGTGAAGGGGAGCGCACGGATTCGGCGCAGAGGAGGCTTGTGCTGCCGCTGTTCGGCGTTCTCATACACACCGTCGAGTCACAGCAAAGCCAGGGGCTTCGATCGAACCCCACGGGCCGAGCAACGCGCGAAGCAAAGAACGCGACGGTGAGCGCGGATTAGTGCCCTCCGTCCCCTAAAAATCCTGTCAGCTCTTGCCGCGTTCACGCGTATGAATCAATGAAGGAGGCTGGACGCGACGACCAAGGCGTCGCCCGCTCGAATCCTCCGTAGTCGACGTCCCGTCCGACCGGGCATCCGTGGTCGTCCCGGCCGTCGCGTGTCCGAACGCATACCCAGCCGCGAGGATCTCATGGCCACACGACCCGCAAATCTCACTGCAGTCGACGACATCGCCCGCCTGACGCTGGACCTCGGCGCGGCTGACGAGGGCGAGCTGCGCCGGCTGCGGAGCCTGCTCAGCGCCGCGGCGAAGACAGGCGCAGGTACCGCCGCGATCGGTCAGGCACCGCGCGTGCTTGCCGGGATCGAGGTCAGCGACGCGCTGCGCGAGCGGATCGAGGGCGCGACACTCGATCGGGCCGATACGGCCAAGCCGCCGATCCTCGCTGCGCGCCGTGACCTGCGCGAGGATCTTGTGGCGGGCCGCGTGGCGGGGCCGCTGACTGCGCTTGGCGGAGCGGAACGGCTCGGCCCCTTCGTGGTCGACAACCGCCCGATCTTCTTCGAGATCTGGCGCGAGGCGCGGCGGATCGAGGTGATCGAACAGGGCGCCACGGCGCCCGCTTTCGTCATCAGCAGCGGGCGCAAGCCGACCTTCTCGCGTGTCGGGACGACGACGCTGGATCTCCAGAAGGGTACCGTCTGGATCAGGGGTGACCTGGTCGACGCAAGTCTTCCTGCCGGTGCTTACGTGGGCGCGACGGTCACCGACGGCAAGCTCGCACTGCCGTCGGTCACCTCGCAGACCGACGACCGGGTCATGATCGCGGCGCCGGTCAAGGCGACGCTGACGCTGATCCTCGCGGCCGAGAAGATCGCGCCCAGCGCCGATGCCTGCACGGCGGGCGTCACGCTTGATCTGCCGAAGATCACGCTGACCTTCGGACCTGGCGGCATGACGGTCGAAGGCGAGCCCGGCCGGGCCGAGGCCTGGGGGCAGGCCTTCGAGTTCGGCGCGCCGACCGGCAACGTCACGTTCGTCCCGCAGCTCTGGACACTCCTTCTCGGCTACAAGATCGAACCCGACAGCTTCGACGGCCGTGCCATCGCGTCGCAGCTCGCCGACTTCGAGGGCAAGGCCAGGGTAACGGCCGCGGCCCTCGCCTTCCCCGTCGTGCAGGCCGCGCCCGCGGCACTCGGCCCGGCCGCCCTGGCGCCTGGGTTCTGGATGGCGCTTCAGGGGCTCGAAGCGCGCTGGTACGCGCCCGATGAGAGGTTCCATGTGATCGACCCCTGGCTTGCGCTCACGAACCGGGGCACCACGCTTCTCGACATCGACGTGGCGCCATTCGCCAACCCGGTCGAGACCACCTACCGGCTCTGGGCGTTGCCCGACACCGCCGGCAGGCGCCTGCCCTGGCGGCACGACTATCGCGCGCCGTTCCTGTTCTTCCACCGCTGTGATGTCGAACAGGGTGAAAGCCTGATGGCGACGGGCGCGACAAAGGTCGTGCTCGATCGACCCGTCGCTGCGAACGGCAGACCGGTCCAGACCCCCACTGAGACGGGCGCGATCCTGCTCACCGCCAAGGCCGGCGGCATCCGCGCGATGCTCGGCGCGGGCATCAAGGATGCAAAGGATGCGCGGCTTGTCCTGCGCAACGCGCTGGTCTGGGCGACCGGCGCCGACATGGTGATCGCGGAAGGCGCCTTGACCGACCGGCAGATGGTGGATGACGGGACGCTCGCGCTCCGCTTCGGGGTCTATGCCTGGACGCCGACCCTGCCCGACCCCTATGTCGGCAACTTCCACGTCTGCCGCCCCGCCTTCGACAGGCCCCGCGCGCTGCTCGGCGCGCTGGTCCGCTGGCCCACGCCGGAAACGCCGCAGCTGGCGTTCACCGGCGACATCGGCCTGCCGATGGTCTGCCCGAACCAGCGGTCGTCCGGCGAGCCGGTGCCCGCACCGCGATCGGACCTCAATCCGGACGTCGGGATGACGCAGACCGAACAGGGGCGTCTCGGGCTCGGCGAACGGGCGCTGGCCGACCTGAAGAGGGCGCAGGCCCGCGAACGGGAACTGCGCGCCGGCCGGGTGAGGGCGGCGATCAAGCTGAACCAGGCGGCCGAGAGCGCCATCGACCGCCAGCTGACCGAACGACTCGGGCGGACGCCACCCGTGTTCCTGCTGGACGTTTCGACCAACCAGGACCTGCTCGGCATCGCGCTCTGGGGCACCGCGGCCCGCGGCCAATCGGCCTCGCCGTCGACCGCCACCGCGCCCGGCGGGCCACCCGCCGCGATGGCCAGCGGCGGCTTCCCGGTCCAGGCGCTCGACGTCAACTCGGCGCTTGAAGGGATGCGCCTCGTCACCCTGCCCCAGATCCAGTGGGAGCCGGTCCGCACGCTGGACGAGGATCAGGACATCCTCACGCTCGGCTGGTTCCCGACGCCGCTCGCCTCGGCGACGGACGGGGGCGCAACGGTCCTCGGGGCGAGGTCGCAGAAGCTTGCGCCCGTGATCCCCGAACCGCTCTTGAACACGACGAAGGAGGTCTTCGACAGTGGCACCGATGTCACCTTCCGGACCACCCTGCCATTCGGCATCGTCACCGTCGTCAACGTCCAGCCGAACGACAGCGGCCCCCGCAAGGCCGACAGCTACGAGATCACACAGCCTGACTTCCCCGCAGAAGCCGCGAAGGGTGGACTTCAGATCACAGCCAAGGCCGAGGGCGGGCGCGAGAAACCAGGCGAAGTCTCTCCCTATTTCGAGGGTGCGACCCGACAGCTGATCAACGGCGTCGATCTTGCGACCGGCGCACCGCTCGGCCTGTCGGTGCTGTCGAGCACAGGCGACCCCGGCGGCGATGTCGAGACGATCTTCAACAATGACATGGCGGCGAACCCCAAGGTGCCCGTTACCCGCTTCGACTTGTCGGGCTATGGGGGATCGAACTTCTCGAAATGGGAGAACCCCTTCGCCCTGTTCGCCGAGACCGCAAAGACCCAGTTCCAGGTGACGATGGGGCGCACCGCGCTGGAGATCATCAAGGTCGCAAGCGTCCTTCATCCCTGGGGCATCAAGGTCACCCGGTCGGTGATCGTCGAACGCCGATCCGGTGGCGGCGTGATCCGCCGGGATACTGGCTGGCAGGCGACTTCGGACGGCCTGCTCGACTATCGCTACGTCGACAAGAACGACCCCGCGCCCGATCCGCAGGTTGCCGACTACGCATTCGATTCGGGCATCTTCAAGGGCCTGTTCAACATCCGCACGATCCGACCCGCACCCGGCATCGAATTCTCGTCCGGCAGCGCGACCTTCGTGCCCTACTACTTCGACGCCGACCTCGCACTCGATGGGCTGTCGGGCCGGTGCCCGGCCAACGGCGTTCTGGGCTGGCTCCAGACTCAGCCCAATGGAAGTCCGGCGAGCGCCCAGGCCATGCGCGCACTGATCGTGGCGCAGGGCGCACCGGGCGGACCGATCGACACCTGGATCGATTTCGGCGCCTCCAAGCTGCCGTTCCGGGCGCGGCGGGTCGAGATCGACGTGGTCGACAACGCAGGCACGCCACTCTTCGTCGCGACCGTCCGGGGCGTTCCGAAATTGCCGAAGACCGGCGCCTGGTCGGTGGTCCAGCGCCCGGTCGCGGGCGTGCCGCCCGGTGGCGGCGAGGCCGTGCCGGTCGCCGAGACCAAGGGCGTTCCCATCGTCCGGCGCCATGCGGTGAAGTACCCCGCCGGCAGCGACGCGGCCTTCGCGGCGCCCCCGCGCGACGTCACCGTGCCCATCGGTCCGTGGCGAATGGCAGACCCGGTCGACCTCTTGACCCCCGCCTCGCCGCAGAACGACTACTGTCTCCTGCAAAGCACGCCGACCCACGGCTTCCTGTTCCCCCGACCCGAGGCCGGCAACTCAGGCGCCGCACGGGTGACCAGCACGGTGTCGCCGGAACTGGCCGACATCCTTGCCCGGTCCACATCCAAGGGCGCATTCCCGCCGCCACAGAACGCGATCAAGCTCTCCGCGCCGATGCACTTCGACGTCGGCGCAACGGGCAGCCTCGCCCTCTCGTTGCCGGTCACGGTCGTCAACCATCCGGTGCCGCTCCGTCTCGCCGGATCACCGGGACACGGCTCGGAACTGACCTACGAGGACTCGACGCTCCAGGTAACGCTCGCTGCGGACAAATGGTCGGCCGAGTTCAACGGCCTGACGCTCTGGTCCGACATCGCGGGGCTTGAGCGGGCCTCGGGCGCGAAGCTGCGCATCGTTGGGTCAACCGACCAGCGCCCACAGGTCACTGAGATCAACACCCTGGTCTACGAACCCGTCGAGAAGATCCTGACCTTCATTCCGATCTTCGGCGCCCGCGACAAGCTTGGCCCCATCGACCTCGGCGCGACCAACGCCAAGCACGAGATCAAGATCGTCATCGAGACGATCCAGGAAGTCCCGAAGCACGGCTTCTCCATCGGTGGCGCCGAGATCAAACTGCTTCTGGGTGCCGGCGGCTCGGTCGGGTGGGACAACGCCACCGGCGGGGAGAAGACCACGGGCGAGCTGATGGCGGGCGTAAAGGCCGAGTTCCCCATTCTCGGTGGCGGTGGCGGCCCCGCCGAACTCAAGGTCTACATCATCGTCCAGCTCGATGTGAAGTTCTCGATCGCAAGCGTGATCGGCGTCGTGGTCGAAGAAAAGCTCGAACTGGTCGCCTTCGCCGGAATCGGCGTGAAGGGGAAGATCGGTCCCTTCGAGGCCTATGCCTATCTCGGGATCGGTTTCGTCTTCATTTACGACTTCACGTCCGGAACACCCAAATTCGGTGGCCTCGTCCGGTTCGAGGCGGGCGTCGACCTGACGATCGTCAAGGTCAAGCTGCTGGCGGAACTGAAGGGCGTCGTCTACTCGAAGACCGAGGCCCTGCCCCCGCCCGCCAGCGGCAGCACCGAAAAGACCTACTGCGATTACAGCGGCAAGGTAAAGCTGCAGGTCGACATCTTCCTCATCATCTCCATCAGTGCGACCTACACGGTCAGCGACACCAAGGCCCTCTCGTAGGAGACCATCATGCCTGCTCCGAATTTCACCTTCGTCCCCTACCTCCAGGCGTGGCAACCGGGTACCCGGACCCTGTCGCTTCGCGTGCTGGTCGCGCCGACCGGCAACCCGCTGGAACCGATTCTCGCCGCGCCTCCGGGCCTGCCGGCGTTCGCCGATGCCGAACTGTCGTTCCGGGTATTCGTGTCGGACGCCGTGGCCGCCCTGCCGATGCGCACCAATGTCGACCAGACCGCCGACACGCCCCGCCGCGGTGCGCCCGATGCGCGGGCGATCTTCCAGGCAATCAAGCAGGCGCTGGAAATCCCCGACGGGCCTTCGGGCAACACCTTCGCGCCCCAGACGCCCGACCTGACCAGGCAGCTCAGGAAGTACCTGCCGAAGAGCTACCGCCAGGCCTTCGACTTCGTGCAGCCGCGCACCTCGCTTGCAGTCATCGATGACACCTACCACTGCCTGATGCAATGCCCACCCAAGGACCTGCCGCCCCCCGCGCCGACCGCGATTGGCTGGGGCGAGGCCATTGCCTTCAGCCTCCGCCGCCCGCGCCTGGCCGAGGCGCTGGGGCTGATCGTGCCCATCGACATCACCATCGATTCCGCTCCACGGCTGGAAAACGGCGGCTGGCTCTGGGTGGAGCTTTCGCCCGCCAGCGACTATGCCGGCCAGGCCGGCACGGCCGGTTTCCAGCGCGCCTTCGCGACCCGTATCCCGGCGTTGTCGGATACCGAAACGCGGCCGATCTTCACACCCGTCGTCTTCCCGGTCTCGGACAATCCAGCCGCGGCCGGCGCGCTCGGCCAGACCGACCGGGTCTTTGCCGAGGCGATCCGCTTCGACGACGGCTTCTCGAAGATCGTACATGTCCGTCAGCCGCAGGGCATGGACATGCTGGACGAGGACGGCAGCAGCGAGGGTGCAGCACGGGACGAGGGCATCCAACTCGCCTGGGACGACGAGGATATCCTCGAAGGCCAGAACCGCGCGCTCGGCGCCTCGCCCGACGGGCAGAACAATGTCGTGGCGCCCCGTGGCACCTTCGGCTACCGGGTCGACGTGCGACCTGCCGATCTCGGCGTCGACCTCGGCACGGCGGTCGAGGAACGCTGGCTCGAGGTCCACCCGAACGAGGTCGAGGACCAGCTCTGGCTGCCACCGTGGTTCGCGATCTGGCGCGGCGGCTCGATCGTGATGGAGACGCCGGAGGAACAGCGCCTGATGAACGCGCCGCCGCCCGTCGCGGGGACGCCGCCCGAAATGGACGTGCCGGTCGATCTGAACGAGGTCGCGCTCCGCTATGGCAGCCGGTACGAATTCCGGGTGCGGCTCGCCGACGTGACCGGCGGCGGTCCGGATCTGTCCGACGACAGTGTGCGCGCAGGCGAGGCACCGATCTCCCTGCTCCACATGAAGAGGCACATACCACCCCGCCGCCCGATCCTCGCGCCCGCTGTCGTTCCGGGCGACGGCGCGGTGCCCTCTGTGACGGTCACCCGCCCGCCCCTGGGCTATCCCGCAGCGGTGTTCGCCGCCGGGCCGAGCGCGCAGGCCGACTTCCTTGCCCAAATCGCCGCGAACGATCTTGATCCGGCGAACGCCGCACCGCCTGTGATCCGCGACCCCGACACGGCGTACCTGCGCATCCGGGTGCTGCTCAGGTCGCCGACCTTCGACCCCGGCGCAGGTCCCCAGGGCTGGACGGTGTGGTACACCACGACCCGGCCTTTCCCCGCAGACCCGGCACAGAGTCTGGACCTCAGCTTCGACTGGCAGTCCGCCTCCGACTACCGCGATATCGACATCTCGGCCCAGCTTGGCGCCGAAGGCGCGGTGACCGGGGCGATTCCGCTGGTGCGCTCGCGCGACATCCGCATCGAGGTCGCGGCGATCGGACGCAACGACCTCAGCTACTTCGCGACCGACAAGGCCCGGATCGGCGATGTCGACTCGATCGAACTCCACGCCGTCGCTGCCACCGAGGCGGCGCCGATAGCGCCCCTAGCCGATCAGGACAAGCTCCGCTCGATCCTTCTTCGCGACGATCCCGTCGGCGTCCGCGCCGCCCTGTCGGCCACCGTGGCGCAGAACGATCCCTCGACCGTCCTCGTGGACCGACTGGCCATCGCGAGCAACCTCGTCGCCGACGACGCAATGCTACTGGGGCGCGAGGGCGAGCGCGTCGCCTTCGGTTGCGCCGGCCTCGGCCATCACGCTGCTCCCGACCTGAGCAGCCTCGAATTCGCCGAGCCAGGCGAGCTGGCCGGCCAGTGGATCAACATTGCCCAGATGGTCATCGATCGCGACTGGACCTGGCGCGGCCAGGGCGCACCCACGGTTCGCGTCCGTCGGCGCATCGCGCTCCCCGGCGCGCCGGGCGACGTCCCGCAATGGGTCGAAGTGGGCGAGATCCAGCTGATGAACACGATCAACGTCCAGGCCCGCAAGACCCCCGAACGCGGCTATATCCGGATGATCTTCGTCGATGCCTTCCCGCTGCCCATCGGCAAGGACGGCCTGCCCTACGAGGCCGCGGTGGACTACGAGATGCGGCTGTCGTTCGAAGGCGGCACCAGCGCAACGCAATCCGTCTCGACGCTGCTGCCGGTCGCGACCCGGCCCGTGCAGGTCCCGAAGGTCCGGGCCGCGGGCATCGCACTGACGGAATACGCGGCGAGCGAGGACTACGCCTCGACCGTACCCCGGATCAAGCGGCTCTGGATCGAGTTCGACGAACCGCTCGTCGATCCACGCGACGCCTACTTCGTCCGCCCGCTCTACCGGACCCCCGATCCGATGCTGTTGCCGGACTGGGAGCCCGTGCGCGACCCCGCCGTGCTGGAACGGGTGCCGGTTGATCCCGAACTGGTGCGGATCATCACCCCGGGCCAAGTGCAGGACCTCTCGGGCCTGAACGCCATGCAGCGGCTGGAACCGGCAGGCAATTCAGACCGCCACTTCCTCGTGCCGCTGCCGCCCAACACCGACTCGGGCTCGCCCGAGCTGTTCTCGTTCTATACCTACGAAATTTGCGTGGGCCACGGCCCCGGCACACCGGAGGACCCGTTCTGGTCGACCGCGCAAGGCCGCTACGGCGAAGCGCTGACGCTCGAAGGCGTGCAACATCCACCACCGCAACTGTTCTGCTCAGTCGTCCCCGGCCCCGGCCGCGCCATCGCCACCCGCGCGCCCTTCGCGACGCCCTATCTGGGATTGAAGCGGGTCACCCCGTTTCGCCCGAATACCGAGATCTGGTTCGTGCTCTACGCGCGGCTCCTCCAGGCCGATGGGCAGAGCTGGCGGAACGTGCAGATCGACCTCCGGCCCTCGCGCGAGGTCAAGCCCGGCAGGTCCGTCGCGATGACGCCTCAGGCCGAAGGCCGCTGGACCGACCAGCAGGTGCGGGACGCGCTGACCCGCGCAGGCCTTGACCTCGACACGCCGCTCACCGTCCTCGCCGTCGAGACCTTGCCCGAACCGAACGGCAACTTCACCGACCCGCTCGGCGGCGACCTCGGCCAAGTCCGCGTGATCCGCACCTCACCGCTCGCCGACGTGACCGAGCGCTGCTGCCTCGAAACGTGACCCTGCTCCGGCGCCTCTACGGCGCCGGACCTCCATCGGGGTGCCGGCGCGGACGACGACGAGGTACACCAAGCGCGACGAACTATTGACAGCCGCGGCATTCCGCTGCCAACGGCGATCGATCCTTTTCGCCGACCTCTCGAAGACGGTGAAGCGCCGCGACGTCAGCGACGCTCGCCAGTGGACGAGGAAGCACCACGCCCAGGCTTCGTTGCGGCAACCCCACACCTGCTGAACGACTCTTGCGACTGGGCGGGGCGGGGCGGCCGCAAGCCTGACGAACGTATCCGTATACTGCCGAGGCAGTGAATCGAAAAGCGGCAGCGAGCATGCGAGCGCAGGAATCCAGTATTCCATGAGTGTTGATCCCGGCGGCGAACGTCCGAGCCAGACGCCGTTGACGGACGATCTGCGCGCGCTCGCGGAGCGCACCGGCGATCGCGCGACCTCGATCGGCGAGCTTCTCGAGGCGCTGGAGGAACGCGGCACGGCCGTGCTGATCATTCTGCTGGCGGCACCCTTCGTGCTGCCGATTCCGCTGCCCGGGCTGTCGATGCCGTTCGGCGCGGTCATCGCCGTGCTCGGGCTCAGGCTCGGCTTCGGGCGCAAACCCTGGCTGCCACGATTCCTGCTGCGGCGTCCGATCCAGCCATCGACACTGGCGGCAATCGTTCGTTCCGTCGAGCGCGTGGCGCGGCCGATCGAACGGCTGCTGCGCCCGCGCTGGCTGTACCTGTGCTCCGGCGTCCTGCACGCCGTGGCCGGCGTGGCGATCATGGTCTGCGCCCTGCTGATGTTTCCGCCATTCCCGATGCCCGGCATGAACGCGTTGCCGTGCCTGGCGATCATCCTGTTCGCGCTGGGTCTGATGGAGAGTGACGGCGTCGCGATTGTCGCCGGTTACATCATGCTCGTGGTCTCGTACGCCTACCTCTACCTGTGGTGGGACGTCGCAGGGCGGGTACTCGGGCAGCTCTCGCTGTTCTGGTGAGGCGGGCCTTTCGCAGGGAACGCGTACGGCAGCTGCCGAAGATGACTTTCGGCACCTGGATCGGTGACCAGGGACACCTGCCAGTTCTGGCGCAAGCGAGCAATCTGGCCGCACCTTCCCAACCGCTACCAGGAGTCCTCCGATGCGCATCCCGCCCACCCTGTTTCACTTCGCCCTGATGGCGAGCTTGTCGATGACCGGCCACGCCGCCGATCTGACTGTGCAGATCGAAGGCATGACCAGCGACGAGGGGCATGTACTGATCCTGGTCGCGGCCGACGAGGCAGCCTGGAACAACCAGGCGGCGCCGGCAGCGAGCGATCGTCTGGCGGCATCGATGCCGAACGTGACGGCCGAGTTCCCGTCCCTGCCGCCAGGCCGCTACGCGATCCAGGTGCTGCATGATCGCAACGGCAACGGCCAGCTCGACAGCAACGTGGTCGGCATGCCGATCGAACCGTACGGCTTCAGCAACAATCCGCAGGTCATGCGCAAGGCGACCTTTGACGAGGCCGCAATCGAGCTGACCGAAGCCGGCACCCGGATCACCATCGAATTGAACTGACCGAGATCGCACCTCCCATCCTGGAGTTTCACCGCCATGCAACGTCGCCAGTTCCTTTCCTCTATCGCCCTGGCCTTCGGCAGTGCCGCACTGACGCGGCCGCTGTCGTTGCTGGCGCGCTCCGGCGATCCCTGGCAGCGCGAGTTCCATGCCGCCCTCGCCGATCAGCCGTGGCTGGCCGGCTGGCGCAACGTCCATGAGGTCGAACTGGCCGAACGCGAGCTGAGCTGGCGCGGTACGCCACCGCGCGGTCTGACCGGCAGCCTGTTTCGCAACGGTCCGGCGCGCTTCGAACGCGCTGGCCTGCGCTACCAGCATTGGTTCGACGGCGATGGCCTGGTGCAGGCCTGGCGGATCGGCGATGGCCGCGTCAGCCATCGCGCGCGTATGGTCGGCACGCACAAGTTCGAAGACGAACAGGCCGCCGGCCGTTTCACCCGCGCCGCCGCCGGCACCTGGATTCCGGATGCCCGCCCGATGCTCAACAGCGACGACATCAATGTCGCCAACACCTCGGTGCTGCACCATGGCGATCGGCTGTATGCGCTCTGGGAGGGCGGATCGGCCTGGGAACTGGATCCGGAAACCCTGGCCTCGAAGGGGCCACGCAGCTGGCGTCCCGACCTCGACAGCGCGCCGTTCTCTGCGCATCCCTTGCGCGATCGCGACGGCAGCCTGTGGAACGTCGGCTTGGCCGCCTACATGCCGACGCCAACGCTGTTGCTCTGGCACATCGATGGCGATGGCGAGTTGCGTTCGCTGACGCCGATTTCCTTGCAGGCGCCTGGCTATCTGCACAGCTTTGCGATGACCTCGCGACATCTGATCTTCGTGCTCGCGCCCTGGCTATATGATCACGACGCCGAAGGTGCATTCTTCCAACGCCTGCGTTGGCGACCCGAGAGCGGCAGCGAAGTCATCGTCGTCGCCAAGAACGCACTGGAACAACCGCGGCGCTTCCGGCTGCCGGCGGGCATCGCCTTCCACTACGCCCAGGCCTGGGAACAGCCTGGCCGGATCGTGCTGCAGGCATGCTGGGCCGACGACGCCGAGGTGCTGAACGCGCAACTGTCCGGCCTGATGCGCGGCCACAGGCCGGAAGCCAGCGCGGCCGCCGAGGAATCCCTGGTCCGGATCGAGCTACCGCTGGCGGGCGGCGAAGCCAGCCTGCACCCGGCCGGAGCGGTGAATGTCGAGTTTCCGACCTGGGATGCACGCCATGATGGCCCCGGCGGCCGTCTGTACCTGGCGGCGCAGAGCCGTGCCGAGCTGCCGTACTTCGACAGTGTCGCGGTCGTCGATCCGCGCCGCGATCGCATCGACCGCTATTGCTACGGGGATGATTTCCTGGTCGAAGAGCATGTATTCGTACCAGCCCACAGCAGCGCCCGTCGTGACCAGGGCTGGTTGCTCGGCACCGCGCTCGACAGCCGGCGCGGTGAATTGTGCCTGTCGGTATTCGATGCTGCGCG
>CAZFUH010000075.1:0-13418 GCA_964522235.1 uncultured Rhodanobacteraceae bacterium | reverse complement strand
CAGGCCAGTGCCCCGTACCGGCTGTATGTAGACATGGATCCCGAGGACCTGGCCGAGCTGTATCGACGCCCTGCCAACGACGACACCGTGCTGCCGGCGTCGGCGCACCTGGCCGCCGACGGGCCAGAGCTGGCCCTGTCCGGCATCCGCTTCCGCGGCAACGCCTCACGCTACCTGCCGAAAAAATCGTTCAACATCCGTTTCCAGGAACGCCAGTCGGCGCTGTTCGGCAGCGCCCGGATGAACCTCAATGCCGGCTGGCCCGACCCCTTGATGCAGCGCGAGGCGATCGCCATGGCGATGTTCCGCGACCTGGGCCGGATGGCGCCGCGGACCCGGCATTTCGACCTGTTCCTCAATGGCGTCTACGAGGGCCTGTATACCCACGTCGAACGGGTCGATGGCGACCTGCTCGCGGCCTGGGGCCGCAACGAAGGCACTCTGGTTCGCGACCAGCTCCGGCACGCCTTCGCAGGTGATCCCAAGGTCAACGCGCGCTCGCTGTTCGGCTTCGATCTTCGCTCGCTGCCCGAGGACGAGCGCGAAGCCTTTGTTGCCGCACACTTCGACTCGCGCGGCTCACCGGACTGGTCGGCCCTGGTCGAGCTGGCGTTGTGGCTGCAGGACACCTATGCCGGCGCCGCCTTTGCAGAGGGCTTTGCCGAACGATTCGATGTCGAGGCCTTCATCGACTGGCTGGCCGTACATGTGCTGATCGGCGACATCGACTCGTTCGGCGACGACTACTGGCTGCACCTGGACCCGGACGAGGCCCAGCCACGCTGGCGAATGATTCCGTGGGACAAGGATCTGAGTTTCGGCGCTCACTACCGCCACGATCATGGCGTCGACAACGATTATTTCCACTACGAGTATCCGATCGCGAGCAATTTCGACAACCGGCTGATCGAGCGCTTCATCGCCACGACCAGCCTGCGCCGGCGCCTGCACGAACGGGTGCTGGAACTGGCCGAGTCGGTATTCACGAGCGACCACTTCCGAGTTGAGGTCGATGCCCGGACCGACACCCTGCTCGACAGCATTGAAATCGTGCGCGGCCCAGGCGCCTTCGTCCGTCACCCGGGCAACCATCATGGTCTGATCGGCCGGCATGCGCTGCACCGCCAGACCCTGCTCGAGTTCGTCGAGCTGCGTCGGCGCTTCCTGCAGCGCCGCATCGACGGCGGCACCGGCGAGCCGGGTAGTGCCGAACTGGAACAGGCGACACTGGCGCCGAGCCAGCCGCTGTGGTTCACCGACAGAACTGGCTGGAGCATCGGCAGGCTGGAGACCGAAGCCACCGAGCAGCTGCTTGATGCCAGCCTGAGCGTTTCGGCGCTGCCCGAAGCACTGGGCCTGGATCGGCGCTGGCACCTGGAGATCAGCCAGGCAATCGGCCCTGGTCGGATGGTGCTGTTCTACCGCAATGAGATCGCCGAGCAATTCGGCGCCCGCAACTGGGTCACGGCGGGCGACGAGCCGGTCGGCAGCCAGGACCAGTTGCGCGGCTACCGGCTCGATGGCGACTGCCTGCAGCCGCTGCCGACCTCGGTCAATCCCTATGCCAACCGGGTCGAGCTCGCGCTGTCTCTGCCGGCCGGAGGCCACAGCCTGGTCGTGCTGGACGACGAGGACGGCTGGCCCGGGCACCCGGTCTGCGGTTCCAGAGAGGTCCAGGCCAGCGCCGGTCGGCCGCCAGTCATCGGAGTTGGTTACAATGCGCGCCCCCTATCGAGCAAGCGACGATGAGCGACGACAGTGCCAACCAATGGTTCTACGAGAACCATGACTACTCCGGTTCGGCCGTCGGCTTCCGCGTCCGGCGCCAGTTGCATGCCGAGAAGACGCCGTTCCAGACCATCGAGATCTGGGAGACCACCGATTGGGGCAACCTGATGGTGATCGACGGTTGCGTAATGCTGACGGCGCGCGACAACTTCCTGTACCACGAGATGATGGCGCATCCGGTCCTGTTCACCCACCCACGTGCGAAGCGCGTGCTTGTGATCGGCGGCGGTGATTGCGGCACGCTGCGCGAAGTACTGCGCCATGACGGCGTCGAAAGCTGCATCCAGGTCGAGATCGACGAGCGTGTGACGCGTCTGGCCGAGAAGTACTTTCCCGAGCTTTGTGAAGCCAACGCCGATCCGCGCGCGAGTCTGCTGTTCGACGATGGTCTGAAGTTCATCGAGCAGGCCGAGCCGGAATCGCTGGACGTGATCATCGTCGATTCCACCGATCCGATTGGGCCGGCCGAAGGCCTGTTCAACGAAGCCTTCTACCGGAACGCGCTGAAGGCACTGAAGGCCGGCGGCATCCTGGTGCAACAGAGCGAGTCGCCGCTGGTGCATACCGATCTGCTGCGCGACATGCGCGGCAAGATGAAGGGTTGCGGCTTTCTGTCGCTGCGCACGCTGTGCTTTCCGCAGCCATGTTATCCGTCCGGCTGGTGGAGTTGCACGATGGCGCGCAAAGGTGTCGAGCTGGATGGCTTCCGCGAGCGCGGCGCACAGACCAAGCCGTTCAAGACCCACTACTACAATGCCGACATCCACCGCGCGGCGCTGGCGACTCCGGAGTTCCTGCGCGCCGTTCTCGGCGACTGATCCGGCGGCTCCATAAGCTGCGTCGGCTCGCGCTTCCGCTGCGGCCGGCGCACAGCCTTCACATCGGCGCCGGCACAGAAGCGCCGATGGAACCGGTCACATTCGCTGTCGCCCGCGGACGGACCGCGGCAGCGCAGCAGCGCCAGCGTCAACCGATCGCCATCATGCTGCGCTGCGTCTACGCTGAGCCACGGCTTCGTGCTTCCATACGCAGGCGTACCGCCCGGCCGCCGGCCGAGCCTCGCCATTGCAGGAGTCCTGAATCATGATGCGACCGCGCTCGAACGGCGCCCCTTGGGCGACCGCCCTGCTGGCATCGACGGTCTTGTTTGCCGGCGCCGCCCTGGCCCAGGGCACGATCCAGGCCCCGGGCCTGTCAGCACCCGGCTCAGTTGCCTACGATGCCGAGGGCATCCCGCTGATCCGCGCCCAGACCGACAATGACGCCGCCTTCTTGCAGGGTTGGGCGCATGCCCGCGACCGCTTCTTCCAGATGGACACCAATCGTCGCGGCGCCAGCGGCACGCTGGCCGAACTGGTCGGTCCGGAGCGCCTGGCCGATGACGTGCAGACGCGCACCATCGGCTTGCGTCGGGCCGCGCTTGCGACCTGGCTGGCGATGTCGGCGGATACCCGCGGCTGGCTCAAGGCCTATGCCGACGGCGTCAATTTCTGGCTGCGCAACAACGCCCTGCCGCCGGAATACGCGCCGCTGGAAATCACCCAGGTGCCGCCCTGGCAGCCGGTCGACACCTTGGTGATCGGCAAGGCGCTGGCGTTCCAGCTGTCGTTCGACCTCGACATCGAGCCGACCTTGCGTTTCGCTGCGTACCAGCAGGCCGGTGCCGCCGCCGGTTTCGATGGCGTCGCGCTGTACTTTGGCGATACCCACCGCGCCGCGCCGGCGGACAGCCGGGTAAGCGTACCCGGCTTCCAGCCGGGTGCCGGCGTCGATGCGCAGACTGCCGACGTGCCCGCCGGCCTGTTGCTCGACGCGGCCGATCCGGTCGCCGTGGCCTTGGGTCATGCCAGTGTCGAGATCGCGCCGGTAGCGCCCGAGACGATTGCCTTGGCCGAGTCCCTGCGCGCCAAGCTCGCCGGCATACCGCTGTTCGAGCGCGCCCTGACACGCAAGGACAGCCCGATCGGCAGCAACGAGTGGGCGGTGTCCGGTGAACACACGGCCAACGGCCGAGCCCTGGTCGCGAACGACCCGCATCTGAGCCTGGGTCTGCCGTCGATCTTCGTCGAGCACCACGTTCATTCCACCGATCCCAGGCACGGCGGCACCGCGATGGACGTGGTCGGGGTCAGCCTGCCCGGCGTGCCCGGCATCATCCAAGGCTGCAACCAGCGCATCTGTTGGGGCACGACGACGAACTCACTCGACGTCACCGACGTCTTTCAGGAAACCTTCCGGGTCAACACCCTGGGCCTGCCGTACGCGACCGTGCACAACGGCGTCGACGAGCCGGTGCGCTGGATCGTGCAAAGCTTCTACGTCAACCGTGTCGGAAGCGGTGTCGCCAACGATGTCGTGCGCGACAATTCGATCGGTTACCTCAACGGCGGCATCACCATCGTGGTGCCGCGTCGGAACAACGGCCCGGTGCTGCAGATCAGCGGCAGCCGCGGCCTCTCGGTCGCCTATGCTGGCTGGGGTCCGACCTATGAGCTGGAAAGTTTCCGGCGGATCAACTCGGCACGCAACCTGGACGAGTTCCGTGCCGCGCTGAATTACTTCGACTTCGGTTCGCAGAACTTCATCTATGGCGACGTCGATGGCAACATCGGCTACTTTGCCACCGGCGAGGCGCCGATCCGGGACGACTTGCAGAATCTCGGCGCGCCCGACGGCGGCATTCCGCCTTGGTTCATTCGCAATGGCGACGGCAGCTTCCGGCACGGTTGGCTACCGGTGCAGAATCGACAGCCGAATCAGGCGCTGCCGTTCGAGATTCTGCCAGCCGACGAGATCCCGTTCGTGATCAATCCGGCGGCCGGCTATGTCGCCAACGCCAACAACGATCCGTCCGGCTATTCGCTGGACAACAATGCCTTGAACCAGCTACGTCCGGGCGGCGGCATCCACTACCTCGACAGCGGCGGCTCGTCGGCCTATCGCATGGGGCGGATCGACCGTGAACTGCAACGCCTGATCGCGTCCGGCAATCCGCTGACGATCACCGACATGAAGGCCTTGCAGGCCAACAACCAGCAGCTCGACGCCGAGCTGATACTGCCGCACCTGCTGCGCGCGCACGACAACGGCTTGGCAGGTTCCGCCTGGGCGCCGCTGGCAACACTGGCCGAAGACGTCCGCGTCGCCGAGGCGATCCAACGCCTGCGCGCCTGGGACTACTCGACGCCGACCGGGCTGCGCGACGGCTTCGATCCCGGGCTGTCGCCATTGACCCGGCCAGAACCGAATCAGGCGCAGATCGATGCCAGCGTCGCCGCGGCGATCTGGGCGCAATGGCGCAGCTTCGCCGTCCGCTCGACAATCGATGCGACCTTGCAGCAGGTCGGTCTGGGCGCGGCCCTGCCGGGCAGCAACGATGCCTACACCGGCTTCAAGTTTCTGCTCGACAATTTCGCTCTGCTCGGTGGTCGCGGCGCTTCCGGCTTGAACTTCTTCGCCGCCGATGGCGCGCCCAATGCGGCGGCTGGCCGCGACTACGTATTGTTGAAGGCACTCAAGGACGCGCTCGACGTCATGGCCAGCCCGGCGTTCGCGCCGGCCTTCGGCGGCTCGCAGAACCTGGACGACTACCGATGGGGCCGGCTGCATCGGATCGTCTTCCGGCACCCGCTGGGTGGGCCGTTCAACCTGCCTGGCGCCAATCCCTACGGTTTCGTCGACCTGGCTCCGGATCTGCCTGGCGTCGCCCGACCCGGTGGCTATGAGGTCGTCGATGCCTCCGGCCACAATATCCGCGCGCAAGGCGTGAACGGCTTCATGTTCGGCAGCGGTCCGGCGCGCCGGTTCGTCGGCGAAATGGCGACTCCGATTCGGGCCTACCAGATCCTTCCAGGCGGCCAGAGCGGTGTGCTCGGCAACCCGTCGTATGCCAGTCAGCTTGGGCGCTGGTTGACCAACCAGTACCACTCGCTGACGATCAGCGCTGCGGCGGCGGCCGCGGCATCGCCGACCGTGGTCAACTTCACGCCGTAAGCAGATCGGCGCCGCGTATCGGCGCCGCGCCGATGAGCGATGGCTGAGTTCGATCCCTTCGAGCGCGTTCGCCAGACGCGGAGCGTGGTCGGAGCGGTCGCGATCGAGCCTTCGCCTGCACGTCGTGCGATGCCAAGGCGATCATGGCGTGTCGAAATCGCACCGGACGCTTCGACAACGTCGAGAATCCCCGGCGATCGGGCCAGGGACAAGCACAGCGAGCGCAACGCAATGAACCTTCTCACCCCCATCCTGATGACCACATTCGTCGTCGCGTTCGCCAACGCGGGCGTCGCCGCCGAGGTCGTCTACGAGATCGACCCGGCCCATACCTATCCCAGTTTCGAGGCCGATCACATGGGCATCTCGACCTGGCGCGGCAAGTTCAATCACAACACCGGCACGGTCCGCCTGGATCGGGAGGCCGGAACCGGCAGCGTCGAAATCGTCGTCGACCTCGCCAGTATCGACTTCGGTCACGAAGACATGAACACGTCCGCCCGCGGTGACAAGTTGTTCGACAGCGAGCAGCATCCGCGGGCGCTGTATCGGGGTGAGCTGACGGAGTTTCGAGCCGGCGCACCGACGCGCGTCGCCGGCACCTTGGAGCTGCGCGGGATTCGCCGGCCGCTGGACCTGGAGATCCGGCATTTTCGTTGCATTGCCCATCCGCTGCACGGACGCGAACTGTGCGGGGCCGACGCCGTTGCCCGCTTGCGGCGCGATGATTTCGGCATCGATGCCGGTGTCGACCATGGCTTCGATATGGAGGTGTTGCTGCGGATCCAGGTCGAAGCCGTGGCAGTCGAATAACCTGTGGATTGCCGGCGATCGTTAGCGCCGGCAATCGCCGAGGCCGATCGGGCGGGTCAGGCGGACCAGTTGCTGTTGACCGCTGCCATAGTCGGTATCGACGCCGGCATAGCGCAGTTCCGCCTGATCGCAGCCGGCGAAATCCAGTTCCAGCTGGCCCCACGGCGTGCGGTCCAAAGCCTCAGGATCAAACGGCGCGAAGACACTGCCACGCGGGCGAATGACGCCGGCAAAGCGCATCTGCCCGTCGTCGATGCGGCCCTCGGCATAGAGCCAGATCGGCAAGCCGTCGGCGGGGGAGAAGCTGAACCAGACCAGGGTGGCGACGCCGTCGGCGCGACTGTTGACGACGATGCCTTGGCCCGGGCTTTCGGGATCGTACCAACTGCCGCTGTAGGCCCCCGCTCCACCGGCATCGGGCGCCGTCGCCGAGCAGCTCTGGTCACCCAGATGCAGGATCTGGACCAGTTCGCGCTCGCCGCTGCCGTAACCGGTCGGACCCTGGAAGCGCAGGCGACCGCTGCCGCAGGCGTCGAAAACCAGGTCGATCCGGCCCCAGGGCACGAACTGCGCCAAGTCCGGATCATGGTCGACGCCGAAGCCGCCACCACGCATGCTGTAGACCTCGTCGACGGCGATGCCGTTGCCGCTGATGCGGCCGGTACCGAGCAGCCAGCGCTGGTCGCCCGCTTCGCCCTGGGCCGGATAAGTGAAGCCGTAGACCAGAGCCGTGTCTGCTGACAGGATCTCGATCAGCCAGCCTTCGCCGCTGCGCTCCGGGTCATACCAGTTGCCGCTGAAGCGGGCATCGAGTTCGGCCAGCGGCAGGTTTCTAGGATGCACCGCGTCGTCGAACGGCTGTGGCACAAGCTCCGGGTCGATCCGGCATGGGCCTTCGGCGAGACCGGCATCGGACAGTGCCAGGCAGCGCGATTGCAGTTCGAGTGCATCCGGCTGCTCGCCGTGGTCGATCCAAAGGCGCAGTGATTCCCAGGCCGAGACTGCTTCGGCCTCGTTGAACTGGCAGTGCGACGGACTGCTTTCAGCGACCAGGGCCGAACTCAGGCGCGCGGCCGGCAGCGTTCTGCGCAACCAGTCCTGGTGCTCGGGTACGACCAGCTCGTCCCGGCTGGTATGCAGACTGATCACCTTGGCCTCGCCATCGCCGCGCAGGCCCGAGCGCAGCCGGAAGTCCAATGCCGCGAACGGATCGGCATGGACCCGGCGAACACGGGCGTTCAACTCGTCGTCGCCATAATCGACCCAGGCATTGCCAAGGCCGACCCGGCCATCGAGCTTGCCCGGATCGCGCACCAGGTCGCTCAGACCCAAGGTCGCGTAGCCGAGATTGAGCAGCAGGAAATCGTCGTCGCTGATACCAAAGACCTGCTTGAGGGCATTCAAGCGGTTGCGCTGTGCGCTGCTTCGCAGCCAGTCCGGCTGGTTGACGCCGATGCAACGGTTGATGCGCACGACCAACGCTTGCAGGCCGAGCGGCGAGATGTCGGAGGCGCGTACCAGCCATGGGTGATCGCTGGCGTTCGGCAGCCGACCGCCGCTGACATCATCGCAGAGAGCGTCGTAGACCAGGCGCAGATCCAGGCCGCGGTCCCAGGTCCGGTAGCCGGCCGCGGCCGGGCACATCGACAATGCGCCGGCGACTTCGAGTTGCGGATCCTCGGCCATTTGCAACGCGATGTAGCCACCCAGCGAGCCGCCATAGGTCAGGATCCTTCCCGGCTCGCCGACCTCGGTGCGGAAGCGTTCGACCAGTTCGCGATTGTCCTGCTGCGACGCGAACGCGGCCCAGCCAGCCTGGCTGTAGCCGGAGGCGACGACGGCATAGCCCTGGGCCAGCTGCAGTTGCAGCAACGGTCCCAGGCTCGGTGAGGTGTCGAGTTCGAAGCTCAGCCCGTGCTGAAACACGACCAGATCGTCGCCAGCGCGCCAGGTTTCCGGCACGGCCATCCGGTAGACGGCGCCGGATGGCGTCATGCCCTGACGTTCCCAGGCCGCGTGCACGGCACCGGTCACCAGCAGCAATACGATGGCGACTAGATTGCGAACCACTTGCTCACCCGACTCAAGACCGGGGCACGTTTCGGCCCCCAAGGCTTCCACCATGCACTACGGGGCGTGCCGAAGGGTGACCGGCAACTGAATGCTCTCGTAGTCGTGATCATGATCACGCATATGCGGCCTCGACGATCCAGCACCTACAATGGCGGTCATGTCCATCGAAGCCGATACTCCAGCCTCCGCCGATCGTGTGCTCGATGCGTTGGCCGATCGGGTCGAGCGCGCCCTGGTGCGTCTGGCCCGCCTGGATCCGGCCAGTGCCGCGACCCTGGAGCGCCTGCACGGGCGCGAGTTGCGTCTGAGTCTGCGCGGCGCCGTGCGCGGCTTGCGCCTGCGCATCGCCGAAGGTCGCGTTCGTCCGGTGCCCGACGCCGGCGGCGAGGCCGATCTTGCGCTGTCGATCGAAGCGTCGGCAGTGCTGGCTTGGCTGGCCCGACCCGGCGTCGATCGCGGGTTGCCGCCAGGTCTGCGCATTGACGGTGAGCTGGAGATGGCGCGCGTGCTGGAACAGGCGCTGCGCGATTTCGATCCGGACTGGGAGCAGCCGTTCGCCGATCTGCTCGGCACGACCTTGGGACCGCAGTTTGCCCGCGGTCTGGGTTCAGCCCTGTCCTGGGCGCGTGGGCAGGCGCAGGCATTCGCCGCCAGCAGCGCCGAGTTCGCCGTCGAGGAGGCGCGACTGGTCGCGGCCCGCGCCGAGCTGGACGAGTTCAATGCCGAGGTCGACCGCCTGCGCGACGATGTCGAGCGGCTGTCTGCGCGAATCGAGCGCGTCGGCCGTGACGGCGGATCGCAATGAGTACGCCGCGCGTCGCCTGGGGCCTGGTCCGCCTGGCTGTGATCGCCCTGCGCTACCGCCTCGATGGCCTGCTCGCCGATGCCCGCGTGCTCGGTCCATTGCGCTGGCTCAAGCCGCTGGTCGGTAAGGCCCGCCCCGACATCGAGACACTGTCGCCCGGCGTGCGCGCGAAACTCGCGCTTGAGCACCTGGGGCCGATCTTCGTCAAGTTCGGTCAGATTCTTTCGACCCGGCGCGATCTGCTGCCACCGGAGATCGCCGATGAGTTGGCGGCACTGCAGGACCGGGTCGCGCCGTTCGACGGCGCGCTGGCCCGGGTCCAGGTCGAACAGGCGCTGGGCAAGCCGATCACCGAGTTGTATGCCGCATTCGACGAGACCGCCCTGGCCTCGGCGTCGATCGCCCAGGTGCACGCCGCGCGCCTGCACGACGGCAGCGAGGTCGTGGTCAAGGTGCTGCGGCCGCAGGTGCACCAACGCGTGGCGCGTGATGTCGAACTGTTGAAGGCCATCGCAGGTCTGATCGAGCGCCATCATCCGCGCGCCGACAAGATCCGTCCGCGCGAGGTCGTCGCCGAGATCGAACACACCCTCGCGAACGAGCTGGATCTGCAACACGAGGGCGCCAACGCCAGCGCGCTGGCTAGGCTCTGGAACGGCACCACCGATGTCGTCGTGCCAACCGTGCACTGGCCGTTGAGCAGCGAGCGGGTGCTGACCTTGGAGCGCATGCGCGGCATTCCGATCGGCGACATCGCGGCATTGACCGCTGCCGGCGTCGACCTCAAGCGCCTGGCCGCGCGCCTGATCTGGCTGTTCTACACCCAGGTCTTTCGCGACAATCTGTTCCACGCCGACCTGCACCCGGGCAACCTGTTCATCCAGCCGCGCGCAGGCCGTGAGCCGCGTATCGTCCTGCTCGACTTCGGCATGGTCGGCACCTTGTCGGCGGCCGACCAGCGCTACCTGGCCGAGAACTTCATGGCCATGTTCACGCTCGACTACCGGCGCGTGGCGGAACTGCATCTGGAGGCCGGCTGGATGCCGCGGCACATCCGTACCGAGACCCTGGAGGCGGCCGTGCGCGCGGTCTGCGAGCCGTATTTCACTCGGCCGCTGTCGCAGATCAATCTTGGTGAGGTGCTGTTCAAACTGTTTCGCATGGCGCAGCGCTACCAGCTGACCTTGCAGCCGCAGCTGATGCTGTTGCAGAAGACCTTGCTTAACGTCGAGGGTCTGAGCCGGCAGTTCGACCCGCAGATCGACATCTGGGCGGTCGCCCAGCCGGTATTGCGCGACATCATGCAGCGTCAGTATGGCCACGTCGGCTCCCTGCTGCGGGCGGCGAAGATCCAGATGCCGGACTGGCTGGATCAGGCGATCGCGCTGCCGCGCCTGGCACGCGAGTCGATCGAGCGAGAGCGCGATGACCGGCAGCGACAGTTGGTCTTGCTCGAACGCGAGTCAAGCTGCCGCAGCCGGCGCCTGCGCTGCGCGCTATGGGCCGGACTCGGCGCCAGCCTGATCGTCGCCAGTGCGGTTTTGCATGCCGCCGCGGCGCCGGGTCCGATCTGGTCGGGCTGGCCGGTATTGCCGGCCGGCGCACTTGCGGCCGGCCTGATCGCTTTCGTCATCGCGTTGCGCCGGATTCCCTGACCGGCGACAGCAGCGCCGCCGGGAGAGCAACGCGGTCGGTCACGGCTCGACGAGATTGCTTTCGTAGACGCCGAGGACCAGTCCGCGCAGAAAGGTGTTGTTGCTGGAAACGCGGCTGTTGACGAACACCGCGAGTTCGATGTTGCCAGGCAAGAAGAAGATCACGCATTGCTCGGTGCGGGTGGCGTCGCCCCAGGCGCCATTCTTGTGATAGATCTTGCCGGCCGGACTGGTCGCGCCGCCGGCTGGAGAATCCAGTCCAAAGCCGGCGTCGAGCAGCCCCTGCGCCTTGGTCTGGGGCATGATCGCCGCGCTGCGACGCAGTGCGGACATTACCTTCAGAATCTCGTCGATCGACATGTGCCAGGCGGCGCCGCCGCTTTGCTGGGTCAGATTGCCGGAGTTCCAGCCCTGGCCCGACGGCGGGAAGCCATACGCCCGGACCGGATTCGACGGCTTCGCCAGGCTCGGGCCGCTGACTCCGGAAGGAGCGAACACTTTCTTGTTCACATAATCCATATAAGCGGAGTTGGTGATGACATTCCAGAACGGGTCGTTGAACCCGCCGAAGTCGGCGTCGGGATCGATATAGCCGGCGACGGTGGCGATCAGGATCCGTTGCAGACCGAAGTTGAAGTTCTCGTAGTCGCGCGTGCCGACCGGGATGGTCGGGCCATTGGCGATCCAGGTCTTCATGAAACCGAAACTCTGATCCGAACTGTCGATCTTGAACCCGGACGAATTGGTCATCAGGTGGCGGAAGCTGATGTTTCGGATCGCCGCATGTTGCGTCCAGTACGCAGGCAGGTGATCAGCGATGCTGGCGTCGTAGCTGATGCCTTTTTCGTCCAGCGCCTTGGTCATCGCGATCGACGTGATCAGCTTGGAGACGCTGGCGATATGCATACGCCGCTGCGGATTCCAGCCCAATCCCTGGTCTTGCGGATAGCTGGCCCAGTTCCATTGCAGCGTGTAGACGGTGTCGCCGTTGAGGCGCAGCTGCATCGCGTAGCCGGCGACATTGGCGGCCAGCGCGGCGTGCAGATCCTCGCCGAAGCTGGCGATGTCCAGTCGCGGCGGCAGGTTCGGTCGCACTCGATCCGGTCGAATCGATGGTGTTGCCGACACCCCTGAACTGAGCTGCGGAGCCAGCGTGGCGCGGGCGATCTCCGGCGTGATCGAATTGGCCCCGGCGGCCGGGTCAGGCCGGGCTCGGACACGCAGGCTCTGGATCTGTTGCGCGCTCAGCGCCGGCCGATCGGCTTGTGGGTCAAACAAGGTCACTGAACCAACGTCGGTGCTCGCACTCGCGGCAGCGTCCAGATCCTCAGCAGTCACCCGTATGCCTCTGACTTTACGCCGCAGCAGCGACTGGATCTCGGGGCTGTCGAGCGCGGCGCGCAAAGCGCCAGGGCTGGGTCTGGTCTCAGCGCCCGGTCTCGCCCGAGTCGTGCCCGGGCGCACTCTGGGCCGCTCCTCCTCCTGGGCCGACGCCAGTGGCGTCGCGCTGCCGCGTGATTCCGAGTTCTCGGCATGGACCGAACAGGTCGCCGCGAGCAACACGCTGACGCCCAGGAACGCCGTCTGGCGCAGAATGCGCTGACCAACGGATGTCCGCGGTGGCGTCGGAATCAGCTTCGTCAGCCGATGTAGATTTTCGGCGTGGGTATGGGCGTTCATGGGGCCTCCTGTGTTTGCCAGCGTCGCAGTTGACGCCATTTCGGAAACACAGAAACCAGTGCTCGGGGGCCAGCAGTCGGCAATCAATCGACCGCTGTCGGGCATCAAGGCATCAAGCGACGAGCCAGGCGCTCGGCGGCCTGCCGGCTGGGAGCGGCTTCGGGCAGCGCCGCGATCAGGATCGGTAGGGCCGCTGCGAGTTCGGTGCGTGCCGCTGCAATGTCCCGGTTTGCCAGCAGTTCGGCCAATTCCGTTCGGGCGATCGCAATCGCCACCGGTTCGGCGCCGGGATGACGCTGCGCAAAATCGATCGCTTCACGCAGACCGCGCCGCGCCGTATCCAGGTCACCGGCGTCGCGCGCGATCACGGCCGCCAGTCGGCACGCCATGAACGGCGTCGCGATCGGTTGTCGCAGCTCAAGGTGATGCGGCATCATCCACCGCGCCGACGCCGGCCAAGGCTTGCTCGCAGCGCTCGATGGCGGTCCGAACCGCGGCACGATCGGGTTGGCTCACATCTGGATTGCGGTCCAGATAGTCCTGGACGCTGCGATAACGTTGCAGTGCCTGTGGCCACTGCTCCAGACCGGCCTCGGCTTCGGCCAGGTTGA
>CAZFUH010000074.1:0-13827 GCA_964522235.1 uncultured Rhodanobacteraceae bacterium | reverse complement strand
GCAGCCGAACTGCATCAATCCGGAATCTCCGCAAATATCGACACGCCTCGTTACATATGTGTCGTGACCTCGACATTGCAACGTTTTGCAACTCCGGCCAAAACACGCTAGCGTTTCGCCATCCAGGCCATGGTAGGGCTGAGGTTGGCAATCCTGATTCCGGTGCGTAGCGCCTGCCGGCCGCGCATGAACAGCGGCGAGCGGCGCTTTGCCGATCGCCTCGAAGACAAGCTCGAAGATGATTACCTGGTCTGGTACGACGTGCCGATCGGCCCTCGACAGCGCCGGCCAGACTTCGCCATCCTGCATCCCGGTCGCGGCCTGCTCGTGCTTGAGGTCAAGAGCTGGAAGCTCGACACCATTCACAGCATCGACAGCAACAGCGCGCAACTGTTGACCGAGCGCGGCCTGGTGCGGGAAAGCAATCCCTTGCTCCAGGCCCGCGTCTACGCGCTGGAAGTGGTCGACCTTCTTCAACGCGACCCGGCCCTGCGCCACACAGCCGGCCATCGTTGCGAAGGCAAGCTGGTGATGCCCTGGGGCTATGGCGCTGTGCTGACCGGCATCACCCGCGCACAGTTCGACGAGGCCGAACTCGACAATGTGCTGCCCGCACGCCGGATCATCTGCCGTGACGAGATGACCGAGGGTGTCGACGTCGAAGCCTTCCAGACGCGGCTATGGGAGATGTTCGACTATCGCTTTGGCGAGGCGCTGACCCTGCCGCAGATCAATCGCATCCGCTGGCACCTGTTTCCGGAAATCCGCGTACACCCGCCGCTGCAGGGCGATCTGCTGTCGGCGTCCGTGTCCACGCCGTTGCCGAAAACGCTGGAGGTGCCCGACATCGTCCGCGTCATGGACCTGCAGCAGGAGCAACTCGCCCGCTCCCTCGGCGACGGCCACCGCGTCATCCACGGGGTGGCCGGCTCCGGCAAGACCATGATCCTGGGCTATCGCTGCCTGCATCTGGCCCGGCACTCGACCCGGCCCATCCTGGTGCTGTGCTTCAACCGCACCCTTGCCGCCCGCCTGGGCCAGGTCATCCATGGCAACGAGTTGCAGGCGCAGGTGGAGATCCTCAGCTTTCATCGCTGGTGTGCGCAGATGCTGCGCACCTACGCCATCGCCAGGCCCGCCAATCACGGCGACAACGAAGCCTTCTTCGCGGCGCAGGTGCAGGCCGTCATCGATGCCGTCGACGCCGGCCACATCCCGCGTGCCCAGTACGGCGCGGTGCTGATCGATGAAGGTCACGACTTCGAGCCCGACTGGCTGCGCCTGATCGCCCAGATGGTCGACCCGGTCAGCGATTCGCTTCTGCTGCTCTACGACGACGCGCAGACGATCTATGCCAAACGCGAGCGGCGCCGCTTCAGCTTCGCCAGTGTCGGCATCCAGGCGCGTGGCCGCACGACCATCCTCCGACTGAATTACCGCAACACCTACGAGATCCTGGCCGTCGCCCGCACCTTCGCCGACGACCTTTTCAACACCGGCAGCGACGACGAGGACATGCCCGGAGCCATCGCACCGGAAAGCATCGGCCGCCATGGCCCGCCACCGCAACTGATCCGCTGCGGCACCCGCGCCGAAGAGGCCGATACCCTGGCGACCCTGATCGACGACGCCCGCAACGACGGCTGTCCACTGGACCAGATCGCCGTGATCTGGCGCCACGCCCACCACGCCGACGCCATCGCCCGGCATCTGGAGCGACGGAACATTCCCAGCACCTGGGCGCGATCGGCAAACCAGAAAGACCACCTGTTCAACGGCGAACCCAGCGTCAAGCTGGTCTCGATGCACTCCAGCAAGGGCCTGGAGTTTGAGCGCGTGTTCATCCCCGCCCTCGACACCCTGCCCGGCCCCGGCGAGAACGAGGCAGACGAGGCGCGCCTGCTCTACGTCGCCATGACCCGCGCCACCGAACGCCTGGTCATGGCCAGTGCTGGTGAGTCGGCGTTCGTCGATCGCGTCGCAAGCGCCAGCACCGCAACCTCCTGAGGAAATCGGAACTGTATGACTGCAATAAACCCAAAGGAGCCGTTCGGTCTGCGAATGCATACAAACAAAGTGAAGATAGACGTACTGATAATTCTCGTGTTTGCCCTCTTGGGAACAACACATATCAATGCGCAGAGTCCTGATGCGTTTCCCTCATTTGAGAAAATGCAACAAGAAGCACGTGAGTTCAACAAGACGGTCGCCGACGAAGAGATGGTCAAGTTCTTCGAGTTGATCTTTAAATACCATCCGAAGAATCTCGCCGACTTTCAGAGCCATTCACCAGAGGAACGGAAGGCGTTCTTGGCGATGCACCGGGACATGGCAAATGAAGCAGGAGTCGAGATTTCGACTCTTCGCGGCCTTAGCGAAGATGAACTTCGTCAAATAGACGAAATAGCGAAGTGGGATGCGGAAGCGGCTATCCTCGCTGAAGACGCGCTGAGCAGGCTTCAAAACTACTCTACAGAGGAGTACCGGACTATCGTGGACGAAGCCGTCCAGATGATCAGCAAATTCGACCCCTCATCTGCCGACCATTTGAAGCGCCAGACTTTCACTGACGACTTTCCTAAAGGATTGGCGTTTATAAAGCCAGACATGATTCATGTTGGCGAAGACTGGTGCGTGATCTTTCTTCAGAAAGGCATCGGTCGCGGCATCGGATACAACATTGCTCAGAGCGACTCAGGTGAATGGACAATCGCTTGGTTTAATGAGTATGCGGATTGGGGAAGAACCCCAATTGACCTTGAACACCCCGAACCCGAATCCACAAATTAGGCAAACGAATCTCGAACAATTGCCGAAGATAAATGTCCGGTATTGGCCGAAAGCCGCCGCTCGCCGACGAACGAAATGGCGTCAATACCGCGCAGTGAGCAGCTGGCCAGCGAACTCGGCGAACAGGTGGCGGATGCTGATAGCCGGCGACAACGCTTCGTGTATGCGTGATCCGGCGAGGCTGGGTTCGAGCGCCGCGGCGGAGTCGAGCTGACGCTCGACCAGGCGTTCGCACAAGATCTGGTAGCGCTGCGCGTAGCTGGCGCCGCGGAACTCCGGAAACACCGGGTAGTGGGGTTCCTCGCAGCGCACCGGGGTGCGCGATTTCTTGCAGTCCTCCAGCAGCATCAGCCAAGCCAGGAACGGCGGCCGGGGATCGGCTTGCAGTGCGGGATTCAACAAACAGGGTGCTTGCTCGCCGGTGCCGTAGTTCCGCCGCTGCGATCCATCGCCGTAGGCACCGTGATGGTGGGCGACCCACAAGTCGGCGGCGGAACCGACGACTTCCTCGCTTTGGTTGTTGAAGTTGCCAAGCGAACGGGCCTGGGAGATGGAGTCGCGATCTGGTGACAGCAGTCCGATGCCGACAGCGCGTGTTCATCCCCGCCCTCGACACCCTGCCCGACCCCGACGAAGACCCCGCCGCCGAAGCGCGTCTGCTCTCCGTCGCCATGACCCGCGCCACCGAACACCCGGTCATGGCCAGCGCCGGCGATTCGGCCTTCGTCGACCGCGTCGCAAGCGCCAGCAGCTCTACGGTGGACGACATGGAAGGTCCTTGCCCACTCCGGAGTTTCAGGCTGCAAGGCTGATCTGCACCGGCCGTCCCAGCTTGTCGGCGAAGGTCACCAGCATGTCCAGACTGAACTTGTCGGCTTTGCCGCGCATCAGGTCCGATACGCGGCCTTGGCTGACGCCGAGCACTTTGGCGGCTTCCGTCTGGGTCATACCCCGTGCCTTGATTTGCTTCT
Source organism: uncultured Rhodanobacteraceae bacterium (assembly GCA_964522235.1). Classification (GTDB taxonomy): domain Bacteria; phylum Pseudomonadota; class Gammaproteobacteria; order Xanthomonadales; family UBA2363; genus Pseudofulvimonas. Next base: position 10,066 of record CAZFUH010000074.1, on the reverse strand, counting down.
CCAGTTCGATCATAAGATCGGCGCGCATGGCAAGCAGCCGTGCTTCAGCGCTCTCGAACCCAAGGTCGGCGAACACGTTGCCGCTGGATGCCATGATCTTGCTGTCTTCCCGAGCACGCTTGCGCATGGTGGACTCCTGTTTAATTCGATGATCGTGTATCTGGTTTTCGCGAGATCGATGTCCCGCTTCTCGGTCTTCTGAGTCTTCTTCTGGAAGGCGTGCAACACGTACATGGCATCGCCTCGTACGGTGAGCCTTTCGAAGTCAAAGCCGGAAACCTGCCGCCACCAGCTTTCGAGGCCTTGGTCATCGACGTTCCTCAGTACGGCCAACGACTCCGACCATCATGCAAGCTCAACTGAACCGCCTGGCCCTGTTGCTGGTGGGTCTTCGGCGCGAATGTGGTCATGGCTTGTCACCGTAGGGCGGTGGTGGCTCCTGAACCATCAACTCCGTGGTTTCCTGCTGAGATCGAATGTACTTGAGGACGCCATCCTGGCTGATCACAATGGCCGTACCGGTTTGGGCGGCCAGCTCCCGGGCTCGTAGTGCGGCACGATGCATTGCTTGCGGTGATAGACGCAGATCGGCATCGCGTGCCGTTTCGATGGGCTTCTTGTTCATGGTTTCTCGCTCCAGTCCAGCAGCACAGGACGTGGGCCGGAATTGTCGTAAAGCGCCCACGCATCCACTTGCGACGCATACAGGCGCTCGAAATTGTTCCGCCCTGCGGCAAAGCGCCGACGGATGGTTTCTTCGGGTATGTCGTGCCCACCCTGGCGAACCCGTTGCGCCACACGGGCGATTGCCTCATCCACGCTCTGCAATCGCAGGAAGATCAGTTTGACCCTGTAACCCGCCGTCTGCAATGCGTGGATGTGGCGAAGCCAAGCCCGGCCGGAGAGCGTGGTCTCGAAGGCAAAGCTCTGGCGTGCGGCAAAATGGCGGGCCAATTCCAGCAGCATGATACGCCCGGCCTGCACGACTGCGGTCTCCGGGGCAAAGGGCGCCAAGCCGGCGGCGATCAGATCGGCGTTGACGAATGTCGGGCAAGCTGCATCAACAGGCAGAAACTTGCGGGCAAATGTTGTTTTACCCGCACCGTTCGGTGCCGGCAATGATGATGACCTTGCGTTCATCGCTCATCACCTACCCCTCCAGCGCATCAAGGCGGTCAATGGCTCTCTTCCCGATCCAATTCAATGTAGGCATTCGCGATCCTGATAGATACGTCTACTCTTGTGTTGGCGGTCGTTGATGGATACCAACCCCCTTGGCCCCGAGTCCCCTGCCCGTAGGCGTGATCTACCCTTCCTTTTCTCGAGCAACCGCGTCATCGGGGAGGAATGGATGTACAGCAAGTCAAGTATAGCCAGCGATCCTGGACAGTCCTCCAGCCGCACCAGCCAGGCCAGGAACGGTGGCCGAGGATCGGGTTGCAGCGCGGGATTCAACACGCTCGGCGCGTGCTCGCCAATGCCGTAGTTCTGCCGCTTCGGCCCGTCGCCGTAGGCGCCGTGATGGTGGGCGACCCAAAGGTCGGCAGCGGAACCGATGACTTCCTCGCTGCGGTTGTTGAAGTTGTTGCCGAACGAGCCAACCTTGGACTTGAACTCGAACACGGCGGGCAGACGCCGCTCGTGGATCACCAGCACATCCCGGTTCTTGGTCGCCCGAAAGAACCCGGGCAGGATCATGTCGAAGCCGGTGGTCGACCACCCCGTCCGCAAGTAATAAGCCGCACTTCGGCAAACCAATGCCGATCGTCTTTGGCAAGCGCGATGCGGAACTGAGTTCTTCTTCCCGGACTCCAAGGGAAACCGAACGACGCGGGAGCCGCCGCATGACCACTACGAAGAATCTTCTGGCCGACCGTCGCCGCCTGCTGCGCCAGGGCGGCTTGGCGTTGACTCTTCCGCTACTCGCGCCGCTACGCGCCCTTGCCGAGGCGCCGCTGTGCCTGGCGCGTCCGGCACAGACCGAGGGCCCCTTCTTCCTCGACCGCCAATTGGAGCGCAGCGATATCCGCAGCGACCCGGGCCTCGGCGTCCCGCGCCAGGGCGTTTCGCTGTCGCTCGCCCTGCGCGTGGGACGTATAGGCGGAGGGGATTGCACGCCGCTGGCGGGCGCTATCGTCGACCTCTGGCAGTGCGATGCCACGGGCGCGTACTCCGGCGTGCGCAACGGGCTGGCCTTCCTGCGCGGATTCCAGCGCACTGGAGAGGACGGCGCGGCTCGCTTCCTGACGATCGTGCCCGGCGCCTATCCCGGTCGCGCCGTGCATATCCACTTCAAGGTGCGCACCGTCCTGGGCAACGGCCGCCGGCACGAGTTCACCTCGCAATTCTACTTCGACGACGACCTGCTCGACACGGTCCACGCCGACCCGGCCTACCCCAGGCGCCAGGGCCGCCGCCGCAACGCCGAGGACGGCATTTTTCGTCGCAGCGGCGGACAGGATCTGCTGCTCGATGTCCGGCGCACAGACGCCGGGCTGACGGCGAGCTTCGACCTCGGCCTCGACATTTAGCAGCCTGTCGGACTTGGGCAATCGTCGCGAGGGAAAGTGGGATCGAGGACAGGTTCGGCATCGCTCTGCTCGTGCACCGATCCGGGCTTGTGCCGTTCAACTCTCGCGCAGGCTTACCGCCGGGTCGACGCGCACGGCCTTCCAGGCCGGAGCCAGGGTGGCGAGCACGGCGGCACCGAGGATCAGCACGACGACGGCGGCGAGGGTCAGCGGATCGAATGCGGAGACGTTGAACAACAGACTGTCGAGTGCGCGGCCGAGCGCGATGGCGACCAGCAGGCCGATCGCGGCGCCGGCGATCAGCAGCCGGGCAACGCTGCGACCGTCCAGCCGGAGCACCTGCGATGGCGGCGCGCCAAGAGCCATGCGCAGCCCATATTCGCGGCGGCGTTGCTGCACGGTGTAGGCGAGCACGCCGAACACGCCGATCATCGCCAGCACCAGGACCAGGGCGGCGAAGCTGGCGACCAGCACGGCCCGGAAACGATGGCGCGCGGTGGCGTCGCGGGCGACCTGCTCCAGGGTGCTGACTTGGCGCAGTCCCACCAGTTGTTCGGTGTCGATACGGCGTACGGCATCGAACACCGGCTGCGTCAGCCAGTCGGCCCTGCCGGACTGTGGGCGGACCAGCAGAAAGATGTCGCCGACCGGGCTCTGCGCCAGCGGAACGTAGAGCTGGACGAAATCCTCGGCTTCATCCGGGCGCGACTTGACCTGGCCGGCGACCCCGATCACCTCACGCACGACGCGCGGTGCGTCGGCGGCGGCCGAGGTCTGCACCGCGATGCGCCGGCCGAGCACACTGTTGAAGTCGAATCCCGCCCCCGCCTGGGTGCCGGCCGGCAGCAGCAGATGCTTGCGGGCAAAGGCCTCGCTGATCACGGCGACCTGGGGTGCCTCGGCGTGGTCATGGGCATCGAAGCCACGACCGGCGAGGATCGGCACCTCCACGGTGTCGAAGTAGCCTTCGCTGACGATCTGGTAGTCGCTGGTCGGGCGCACATTCGGATCCGCAACGTTCGCGCCCTCCACGCTGATGAAGGCGTCACCGAAGCTGGAGTCACCCATCGGCAGGGTCGTCGCCCAAGCAGCGTTTCGCACGCCGGGCAGGTCGCGCACCTCGCGGCCGACGGCGTCGTAGAAGCCGAGCAGTTCCTCCCGCGTCGGGTAGCGGTTGCCCAGTGGATCGACCATCACGGACAGCACGTTGCCGGCACCGTAGCCGCGTTCGACATTGTCCAGCGCGATCAGCGAGCGCAACAGCAGGCCGCCGGCAAACAGCAGGGCTACGGCAATGGCGACCTGACCGACCGCCAGCGCGCTGCGCAATCGTCCGCCGCTGGAGACCAGCCCGCGACCCTCGCTGCCGATCGCCTGCGCCGGTGCGGCGTGGCTGGCCTGCCAGGCCGGCGCAAGTCCGAACAATACGCCGGTGGACAGAGCCGCGAGCAGGCAGAAGCCGGCCAGGCGCAGATCCATCTGCAGCGTCACCGCCTGCGGCAGCAGGCCCTGCGGCAGCAGCGCAGGGGCCGCGGAAAGAATTGCCGCGCCCAGCAGCAGGCCGAGTGCGCCGCCGAGCACGGCGAGCAACAGACTTTCGGTCAGCAGTTGCCGGATCACCCGGCTGCGCGAGGCGCCGAGCGCGACCCGGATCGCCAGCTCGCGCGAACGCGCGCTGGCCCGCGCCAGCAGCAGGTTGGCGATGTTTGCGCAACACACCAGCAGCACCAGTCCGACCACGGCAAGGAACAGCATCGAAGTGCGGCGCAGGTCGCTGCCGATCAGGTGCGCTTGCAGCGGATCAAGGCGAACGCTGCGGCCGGCGTTGCTGTCCGGGTACTGCCGGGCAAGACGCGCGGCGACAGCCTCGAGATCGGCGCGCGCGGCGTCCATCTCGACACCGGGCGCAAGCCGCCCGACGGCGTGCAGGACGTAGGCCCGGCGTGCGCCCTCGGGCATGTTCGCGATCGGCATCATCGCCCAGACTTCGCTGCGGCCGATCAGGTCGGCCGACTGCGGCATCACGCCGAGCACGGTGTAGAGCCTGCCGTCCAGGCTCAGGCTGCCGCCCAGGATCGCCGGGTCGGCCCCGAAACGGCTGCGCCAGAAGCGCTCGCTGAGCACGACGAGGTTGTCGCCACTTCGATCGTCCTCGGCCGTGAAGCTGCGGCCGTGCAGAGCGGACAGACCCAGGGCATCGAAGATGCCTGCGGTCACCCACTGCCGAGCGACGTTCTCGCCGCTGCCGTCGGGGCGGGTCATCACCATGCTGGCGACATTGGGCGTGTAACCGCCCAGGGCCGCGAAGCTCCGGCTCTGCTCGGCCCAATCCCGCAGGTTGACCGGCGAGACGTTGCTGAGCGGGCTGACCTCGGTGCGTTCGGAGACGAACAGCACGCGCTCGGGCTCGGGCAGCGGCAAGGGACGCAGGACGGTGGCGTCGACCAGGGCGAAGATCGCCGCGTTGGCCCCGATGCCCAGGGCCAGGGTGAGGATCGCAATGGCCGCGAATCCAGGCTGTCGGCGTAGCGCGTGTGCGGTGTAGCGCAGGTCGTGCAGGATGTCGCGCCACCAGGCGCGCGGCCCTGGTGGCGGCTCCGGCAACTGCGGCTGGCGTGCCTGCTTCAGGCCCTGGAGGCGTTCGGGCAGTTCCAGCGATTCGGCCTCCTTGCGCACTTCGGCCTCGGCCTCGGCGTCGGCCATTCCTGTGGCACACAGCTCGTCGAAGCGTGCGTCGAGATGTTGCGACAGCTCTTCGACCATGTCGGCCAGACGCTCCGGGCGCAGGCGCAATCCGCCCAACCGGATACGCAATGCGGGTTTCCAGTCAGGCATATCGTTCTCCGGTGATCAGTTCCATCGCCTCGACGAAGTTGCGCCAGGTGTCGCGCTGGCGGACCAGCACCTTGGCGCCGAGCGTAGTCAGGGTATAGAACCGGCGCCGGCGCTCACCCGGCTTCTCGACCCAGCGCCCGCGCAGCCAGCCGCGCTCTTCCAGCCGATACAGCAGCGGATACAGCGAGGCGATGTGGAACGCGAGCCGCCCGCCCGAACGCTGCTCGATCAACTTGCTGATCTCATAGCCGTGCCGGGCGCGACCCTCGACGATCGAAAGGATGATCAGCTCGGCCGAGCCCTTCTTCATCTCGCGGTCGAGGGTGCGGGTGTCTATATCTGTCATAGCCACCTATGGTAATGGCTGGCGTATGGGGTTCATGTGCCGGAGGTCATGGCGGGAATGGGCCGGCCTTTCACCCCGCACGCAGCGGCCGGCTGGCCCAGACCGTCATCGACTTTCTCCCCGCCGCAGTTCTGATTCCCAGCGTGCGGGACTGGTGGTGCGTGACCGGGACACCGCCGGCCACGGGGACACCCAAGGCCTCGGACGAATGTCGTGTCGTTTCTCGCCGCCCTTTCCGAGGGTGTTGGTGAAGCCGGCGCGTTTCCCGGCGTAACGAAGAACATCGACATGAATGCTCACGTCTTGATCGCGCTGATCGCGCTGATCGCGCCGATTGCTGCCGAACCGCGCGGGGACCGCGAAATGGGACCGTTCAGGCCCTCGACAGCGGAGGCTGCCACTGCAGCGCGCTCGAAGTGCCTTGCGAGCGGCCTGGCGCTGGCATTGTTGCTGGCCGCTGTGCCCGCAGTCGCCGGCATCCTGCCGCCACCGACCGTCTTCACCGTCGGCAACACCGGAAGCTGCAGTCACAACACCATCCAGGCCGCCATCAATGCGGCGCCGCCAGCAGGCAGTACCGTCATCCGCATCTCGAACAACGTGGCGCACAACAACCAGGCGCTGACCATCGCGAACAAGAACATCGAGCTGAGTGGCGGCTATCCAGGCTGCGGTCTGGATCGTCCCGACGCGGACGCGCGCACCACGATCCGCGGCAATGGCGGCGACAGCGTCGTCATCGTCAATGCCGCCGGCACGGAGCGCACCGTGATCCTGCGCAACCTCCTGGTTCGCGGTGGTGGCGCCCACAATGAGATCACCGCGCGCGGTGGCGGCGTTCGCATCGACGGCCTGAGCACGGTGCAGGTGCGCAACAGCCGCATCTCGGACAATGAGAGCTGGTTCGGGGGCGGCATAGCGATCAACGGCAGCAGTGCAAGCCTGCTGCTCGACGACGGCACCATCATCGGTGAAGCCGGTGGAGTCGCAGGCAATCGTGCGATCTCAGGTGCGGAACTGCCCGGAGACGGGGGCGGAATCTCCTGCTGGAACGGTGCGGAGATCAGGATCCGCGACGCGCGACTGCGGATCAACACCGCGACCGGCGACGGCGGCGGAATCTACGCCTCGAACTGCACCGTCCTGATCATCCCGAACCCGGACTTCGTCACGGGAACCAATGGCGGCAACGGATTCGTGACCTTGTTCGAGAACAGCGCAGGCCGCCACGGCGGCGGGCTGTTCGTCACGGATGGCGCCATCGTATTCTGGGGAGCGGCCAATGACTTCGCCGGCCGCGCCACCGGAAACCGAGCGCAAATGCGCGGCGGGGCGGTGTTCATCGAGGGCGGCAGCGGGATGCTCGCGCTGCGGGTCCGCTTCGAGGGCAACCTCGCTGACGACCGTGGTGGCAGCATTGCCGTGCAGGACGGCGCCAGCTCTTTTTCGCTCGGCAACCACACCGGCCATTCCTGCGTCGGTGCCGACTGTCAGGGCATCTTCGGCACCCGCGGCATCTCCGGCGTAAACACCTCGCTGATCGGCGGGGCGATCTATGCCGAGGCAGGCGCCCAGGTGACTCTTTATCAGACGCAGTTGTCCGACAACTGGGCGGCGAACGGGTCGGCGGTCCACGCCAGCGGCGGCGCCACGAACGTGGCGCTGGACAATACCCTGGTTGCGCAGAACCAGCTATATGGTGTGGGCAACGACACCTCGACCATCGAGGCTTCCGGCAGTGCCAACCTGATCCTGCGTCATGTCACGATGGCGCAGAACTTCCGGGCCAGTGCCCAGTTCCCGTTCATCGAGCGCGCCGTGTCCAGCATTCGCGCCAGCGGCATCGACGGCCTGGTCATCCTGCGCAACAGCCTGCTCTGGAACGACGGCCAGCAGCTGCTGCGACTGTTGGGCGCGGGCACCGCCGGAAGCTGCGTGCTCGGACACGAGAACTCGACGGTGCCTTTCGCGGTTGTTGCCGACCCGCGCTACGCTGATGCGGCCTTCCGCCTGCACGAGGATTCCCCGGCGATCGATCGCTGCGAGGCGCTGAACGACACTGGCTTGCGGGATCGGTTCGGCATGATGCGCCCGGTGGATCAGCCCGATGTCGCCAATGGTGCCGGCGCCTACGATGCCGGCGCGATCGAGATGCCCCTGTTCAACGATCTGATCTTCGCCGACTCCTTCGAGCAGAAGTGATCGAGCCGCAACCGCAACTCCGCCGGAGCCGGATGCCGGTCGTCGAAGCGGACTAATAGAAGTCGTCCTCGAAAATGACATCGTATGCAGCGGAAAATTCGCTGCTATAGCCGTTCGCATCGGTCGCTACCGCGACGAACGGGATGCCGGCGACGCCGGGCGGCAGGTCGAACACCACGGTTCGTTCCGACTGCGCGGACGCCTCGGGATAGAAGTCCTGTCCGATCAGCTCGCCGCTGCCGCCCTGGACGTTGACGTAGAGGTCGATGCGCAGCGGATAGGCCGCGTTCTGTGGTGCGGTGTCGACCAGATACGTGACTGTCAGCTGGTCGCCGGTCTGCGATGCGTCGACGACGTCGGGATAGTTCTGGGTGTTGTTGGACCCGCCGTCGGCGTCGTCGGGATCGTTCGGCGTAGGACCGTTCATGCCGAGGTCGACGTCGGCACGGCCCACGGCACGATTGCCATGGATGTAGTTGCCGCGGTTGTCGAAGTACGCGGCGCTCGCACCGGCCGTGATGATGCCAGCGCCGCGGTTCCAGGCGATGAGGTTGGCCTCGCCCGGGCCGAAACCGCCGATCGCATACGCGTCGGCGTTCGGTGCCGGCTGGAACTGGATGCCACCGCCGAACAGGGCGGAAGCGAACGCCGGGTGTCCGTTCGGCAACGGCTGCGTGCCGCTCCAGTCCGTGCCGATGAAGTTGCCCATGATCCGGATGTTGTCGATCGGACCCGAGCCGCTACCGAAACCCGGCCACACGCCGATGCCCCAGGGCTGGTTGCCCGAAATCACGTTGCGCGCCGCAGAATCGGCACCGCCGATGAGTACGTTCTGGCGCGCAGCGACAAGGATGCCGGCCCAGTTTCCGCCGGTGCCGTTCGAAATCGCCAGCGTGCCGCTGGCGTCGGTGCCGACCAGGTTGCCCTGGATCGTCGCCGGGCCGCCGACCAGAACGCCACACAAGCTGCCGGACAACAGATTGCGCTGCCACGGCAGCAGTCCGCCGATCTGCACCGGGATGACCCCGGCGTGTATCGCGCAGCCACTATTGGCTGGCCCACCGGGAGCGCCGCCATCGACCGTCGTACCGAAGAAGCTGCCGTAAACCTGCAGACCGGCGCCGGCCTGACTGGTCGCCGCGCCAAAGATGGCATTGCCGTAGCGACTCAAAGCCAAGCCCTGCACGGTCAGATTCGTGCTCGGAAGCAGATTGAAGATGTTCGGGTTGCCGGTCCGGATCTCGACGGCCAGCACTGTGTCGAGCCCGCCCTCTTCCGGCGTCAGCGTGTTGGGCGAGCTGCCGGCCTGCGTAAAGCCGTCGACCGTCAGCGTGCCGACTATCGTCGGTAGCGCGGTTGCCAGCACGATCGCATGCGGACCCGCGCCGGGAATATCGAATGCAATCGTGTCCGCGCCCTCTGCCGCATTGGCGTCGAGCACCGCCTGGCGCAACGATCCCGGACCGGCGTCATTGGTATTCGACACGACGAACGTCGCTGCCTGCGAAGTGGCCGTCGCCAGTGCCAGCATGGCTATCAGGTAGATCAGGGATTTCGGACGCATGGCAGGCTCCCGCACTGGATTGAAGGGTCAGGTTGCGCAGCAGGCCAGGTGCTCACGACGACGTCGTGCATGAGCGCTGCGACAACCATTGCTTCAACCATCCACGGCAAATCACCGCGACAGGGGCCAGTGGCCGGCTAACGATGGTCCGGCCAACGACTGTCCTGTGTGCCGCCTTGGGCACGGTGGCCAGCGCACACGCGCAGGTGGCGCGCAACGGCTCGCTCGACCCAGCTTTGCTTGAAACGGAAAAGCGACCCTGGCGTTCCCCGGCGACCTCTTCCTCAACCCCACTCAGCCTTCAGCCATTCGTCGATCAAGTGCAGCGCTTCAGATACCCGTGGGTGCCCAGCCAAATCACTCTCTGCGCGGATCTCGCCGGCAACGGAGGTCAGGATTCCGACGGCGGCGGCGGCCACGAGAATGCCACGTCGAAACTCGCGCATCATCCGTCCTTCTCGCATGTTGTTCACGTTGTCCAACGCGAATCAGAGGGAAACCAGGCGGTGTAGCACGTCGATGTAACAAGCCACCTTCCTGCCCTGGTTCGGAAAATTGCTTTCGGCATCCGAAGCCTGGAACTGAAGT
>CAZFUH010000073.1:0-13849 GCA_964522235.1 uncultured Rhodanobacteraceae bacterium | reverse complement strand
CAGCGGACCGCTGCCGGCCGACTATGCCAACCGCGGCTTGAATTTCCCGGTGCTGACCAGTGCCGTCGGCGGCACGCAGTCCGGAATCGTCACCGGAACCCTCAGCACCACCCCGGGCACCTATGTCGTCGAACTGTTCGCCACCGGCGGCGATGGCTCGGTTCGCCAATGCGATCCTTCCGGACACGGCGAGGGCGAACGCTTCGTCGGTCACGCGAGCGTGCAGATTCCGGTGCAGAATCCAGGTCCGCCTCAGGGCACCGTCGCCTTCTCGGTGGCGATCGCCCATGCCTCCGGGCTGGCCGGTTCGGTGATCACGGCGACCGCCACCGATGCCGACGGCAATACCTCGGAGTTCTCCGCCTGCCGGGCCTATCAGAACGATGTGATCTTCGCCGATGGCTTCGAGTAGTCGCGCCGCCATGTCGATCGAAGGGATCATCAAGCCAAGCAGGTCGGGACTGCTCGCGCTGGCCATGTCCGCGGCAGCCATCATCGCGCAGGCCGAAGCGGTACTGCCGGCTCAGAGCGCCTTGCTGCGGCCGATCGCCCAGAGCGGCGAAGGCTTCGGCCATCCGCTATTGATCGCCGGTGGTGATGCACTGGCTGCCGCGCCGTACCGCGACCTGGTGGTCGACGGCTTGGTCAGCGCGGATGCCGGCGCCGTCGACGTGTTTTCGGTCGCTGCTGGCGGCTGGCAGTACCAGCAGACGCTGAGCGCGCCGACGCCGCAGTCGGGACGGCGGTTCGGTATCCAGGTTGCGATCTCCGATGACCGCGTCGCCATCGCTTCGTTGTACCGGTTTGATCTCTTCGAGCGCAGCGGGGCAGGGCAGCCGCTGGTGCATGTGTTCGGCAACGAGTTCGCGCCGCTGTCGGGCATCCGTCCACTGGCGTCCGTGGCATTGCGCGGCGACCGGCTGGCCTATGGTTACGGCAGCAGTACTGGGGCCGGACGTATTCATCTGTACCAACGTCTGGGTGGTGTCTGGCAGGCGCAGGGCCTGGTGTTGTACGCAGAATCCCCGCAGGGCGGCGACTATTTCGGCTACAGCCTGGCCTTTGACGGCGACCGGCTGCTGGTCGGCGCGCCGAATCAGAATCTGCCCGGAAACCCTGGCGCGGGCAGCGTCGAGGTCTACCAGATCGGCACCGGCGCGCTGCACGTGCAGCGCATCGAGAGTTTCGTCGTGCGCGCCCATGCCGACTTCGGCCAGGCGTTGGCGGTGAACGGCAATCGCCTGCTGGTCGGTGCGCCGGGTGAAGATATTACAGTCGCAGGAAATCGCGCCGGCGCCGCCTACCTGTACCTGCGCTCGGGCGCCGGCAACTGGCAGTTCGAACAGCGCTTCGTCGCGCCGGACTACCAGCCGGAGGCGTATCTCGGCAGGGCCGTCGCCGTGCATGGCGATCTGGTCGTGATCGGCGCTCCCGGACACGATGTTCAGCTCGGACCGTTCCAGTTCCAGGACGCCGGTCGCGCCTACGTCCACCGTCAGCAGGGCGGCAACTGGACGTTGCGACAGATGCTCAATCTCGGCTTGGCCGATCTCGACTCCGGCGACGAGTATGCGAGCGCCGTGGCACTGGGCGCAGACTGGTTGCTGGTCGCAGCGCCCAGGGAGCACACCGACGCCGTCGCGCAGGCCGGTCTGGCCCTGGTTCATGTGCGTCCGGTCTTCCGTGACGGTTTCGAGCCGGACTTTCAGTAGAGCGAGATGACCGCCATGCACAGTCTCATGCCCTTCGTGATTGCCGCGCTGTTTGCCGGCACCGCCACCAGCAGCCTGGCCGGCACCCTGCTGGCCTACGTCGCCAACATCAACAGCGACACGATCGGTGTCCTGGATCTGGACGCCGGACAACTGATCGACAGTTTCGATGTCGGTGATCGCCCGGTCGACGTCGTGGTATCCGCCGATCGTGCGGTGCTTTTCGTCAGCCGCCTCGACGGCTGGGTCGAACGTCGTAGCCGCGCCGACGGCAGTCTGCTTGACGCCGTCAACATCGGCCTGCAGGCCCAGGAAATAACGCTGTCCGCGGATGGCACCCGACTATTTGTCACCGGCAGTGGGGCTGGCCCCGGCGAGGTCACCGTGCTTGCTGCTGCCGACCTTTCGCCGCTGGCGACAATCGCCCTGCCTGGCATCGGTTTTGGTCTTGCCCTGTCGCCGGACGGCGACCGGCTGTACGCGACCGCCGGTGACATGCTGGCGGTGATCGACACCAGCACCGATAGCGTGATCGACACCGTCACCATCGGCCCGGTCACACAGGGGGTTGCCGTTGCCGCCGACGGCCAACGGGTCTACGTTGCGACGACCGATTCGATGTCGACCGCCGCGCTGTCGGTCGTCAATACCGGTCCACTGGCCGTCGTCGATCACATCGTATTCGGTGTGCCGCTGACGATTCCGTTCTTCATCGCACTGACACCATCGCGCGCCTTTGTCACCGTCGGCCATGTCATTTCCGGCCCGTATCAGGCCCTGGGACGGATCGATTTGACGATCGGCCAGGCGCTACCCGGGATCGATCTCGGCACCCACATGGCGACGGCGATCGAGTTGCTGCCCGATGGTCGCCTGCTGATTGCCGCCTCGCCGAACCAGCTCCTGATCTACGACAGCGTCACGCTGGCGGCGCTGGGTGCGATTGACAGCGGCGGGATGTCGCCTCGCGGTCTCGCCGTCGTCGATCTCGATTCGCTATTCGCCAGCGGCTTCGAGCCGTGAAGGGTCGGCGCGTATTCCGACCCGATCCTCCGTTACCGACCTCCGTCCGAGACCGAGAGTGATCCTGCCATGAACCATCGACCCCTGCTTCAGCTTGTTGCCGGCGTTCTGGGCGCATTCGCGCTGGCGATCCAGGCAGCGACCTTCACCGTCACCCGTGCCGACGACCCGCTACCAGACGGCTGCGTGCCGAGCGATTGTTCACTGCGCGAGGCGGTGATCGCCGCCAATGCCAGCCCCGGCGCCGACCTGATCCAGTTGCCGTCGGCAACCGTTCTACTCACGCGCAGCGGCGCTGGCGGCGCCGAACTGGGCGATCTGGACGTGAGCGGCCCGCTCACCATCCAGGGTGTCGAGGCTAGCCTGTCGATCATCGACGGTACCGGGGCGATGCGCATCTTCGATCTGGCGCCCGGATCGATGGTGACCCTGGAGAGCCTGACCCTGCGCAACGGCCAGCCTGGTACCGGCGAAGGCGGCAACGGCGGTTGCATCCAGGCCCAGGATGCGCAGCTGACCCTCAAGCTGGTCACGGTCCGCGATTGCGTCGGCAGCAACGGCGGCGGCATCGATGCCGGCAATACGACATTGACCCTCGACCAGGTGGTCATCCGCGACAACATCGCCAGCATCGGCGGTGGTGCTCACGTGCGCGTGTTGTCGGCAGCCGGCGAACGCGTGTTCAGCGCCAGCAATCTGCTGATGCTCAATAATCAAAGCGGCAACAGTGGTGCCGGGCTGTACCTGATCGGGGCGACGCTGCGCAGCGAGATCCACGGCGCGATCATTCTTGGCAACCAGACCGGGGGCAGTTTCAACGGCGGCGGCATTCATATCGGCAGCGGCGGCAGCGGCGGCGGCCGGTTGACGCTGGCACAGGTGCACTTCACGAACAATCGAGCCAACGATGGCGGCGCCCTGTTCATTGCCGATGCCGAAGTCATCGGCGAACGGGTCACGTTCCAGGACAATCATGCCGACGACCAGGGCGGTGCTGCGCGCATTTTGGCCACGACCGGGTCGTTGTCGTTGACCGAGTCGCTGGCCCGAGGCAACAGCGCCGACTTCGATGGCGGCGCCTTCCGGGTCAACTTCGGCCAGCTGCACGGCCACAACCTGACTGTGAGCGGCAACAGCGCGCCCCGTGGTGGAGCGTTGTATGCCGAATCCGGTGCCACTGTGACGATGCTCCATGCGACCATTGCCGACAACGTTTCCAGCGCCGACGGCAACGGCTCCAGCATTGCCCGGATCAATTCCAGCGACACCACGGTGACCTGGGCCAGTTCGATTCTGAGCGGTGGCTGCACGATCTTCAGCGGCAATGCCAGCTACGCCAGCCTCGGCGGCAATCTCGAGGGGCCCGGCAACGGCTGCGGACTCAACCAGGCCAGCGATCTGGTCAATCGCAGCGCCGCCCAACTCGGTCTGTCGGCGCTGGCGCTGGGCGGCGGCACCTGGACCCATGCCATCGCGGCGACCAGCCAGGCACGCGATCATGCGCTGCCCGCGCTGTGTCCGCCGATCGACCAGCGCCATGCGCTGCGTCTGGGTGCGCTGGCGCCGCCGTTGCACTGCGATGCCGGTGCCCACGAGTTCGGCGGCGTACCGCTCGACTACCTGTTTCGATCCGATTTTGAACCCTGACCGAGCGCCTTCGTTGAAGGCACGCAGTCGCGATCTCACCAGCGGGCCAGGGCGCTGGCGTCTGTGCCGATTCCGAGCCACCCGGTTGGCCACGATGCGAAGATCGGCGGCCGCAGCAGGTGAGGTGTGAGAAATGCGGGCTAGGCCCGTTGGCCTGCTTTCGGGCAAGGGCGTAGAATCGGGCTCATGGACTTTACTTAGGAGCGCGCGGAAGGCCGCACTGAACCTCACAAAACATGGGGTTTCGTTCGAAGAGGCGAGCACCGCCTTGGCTGACGCGTTGTCGATTACTGGCGCAGATCCAGATCACTCCGAAGGCGAGTCCAGGTGGATCACTTTCGGGACCTAAGAGCAAGGTCGTGTCGTCGTGGTGGCGCACACCTAGGAAGGCGACATTATTCATATCATCAGTGCGCGCGCTGCCACAAGAGCGGAACGCAGGATCTATGAAGAAGGCTAGTCCTCGAAAGAAAGACGAAGTCCGAACTGAGTACAAACGCTCGAATTTTCCAAGTGGTTTTGTCCGGGGCAAGTTCGCCACTCGCATCGCCGAGTTGTCGAATGTAGTTGTGCTTGAACCGCAGGTTGCAAGGGCATTCCCCAATAGTCGAGCGGTCAACGAGGCGTTTCTGTCGCTGCTTCGCTTGGCTGAGGCGCAGGTCGGTCGCAAACGGACCTAACGGCCAAGATGGATCGCGCGCAGCCGCGATCTGATCCGGTTGTTGAACAAGCCCGAGCAGGCTTGCCGACACCTTACCAATAGCAAATAGCCTTTCCGGCGCGGCCCGTCAGCGGTGGCTGCGGTCTCTCAGCCGCGCTGCGGAACGGCGATCTGGGCGCAACGCCTCAGGCGCGTGTTCGGCGTTTGAATTTCCTGTACTCAAACCACCTGGGCGATCACTGCGCGTCAGTTGCTGGCAATCCAGCGCGCAGGGGGTGCGCCAGAGACGACCGATAGCCCGGCTATCGGTCTGATTCTGTGCCGGCGTTGCTCTCGAAGTCGTTGCTGAAGATCAGATCCCAGTGTCCGAGCACGGAGACGTCATCGAAGAGAACCTCAGTCAGCATCTTCGATTGCGGCTGCACGAGCAGCGTCATCAGGACCGAGCGGCCGCCGCTCGGTCCGGCCACTGGCACGGTCAGTTTCTGCCAGCCGGGAGTTGTGCCGACGACCGGCGTCGACAGCTGTGCCGAAAGCGGAGCATTGGCGCACGTGGTCCCGGCGAACAGCTGATAGCCGACATAGGTCTCGGTGAGCCCCCCGGCGATGGTTGCATGCACCGTTGCCGAGATTTCGCGGGTATCGCCCGGTACCGGCACGCATTGGCTGGCCAGCCAAATGCTGTCCTCGGACTCGGCCACGCCAAGGACACGCAGGCTGCCGGACGACCAGCTCCCGGAGATGAGGGGGGGCATATGGGACGGGGCCGCGCCGTCACCGGAAAACTGCCAGCCCGCGATATCGAAATCGAAATTCGGATTTCTGACGGGATTGCTGACCGTGACCACGAAGTCGATCCACGCGGGCGCCGGTGAGCCGCTGTCCTGACCATCCAGGCCATTGCCGTACGGATCAGTCAGCGTTGGACAAGCGATCAGGCGATAGTGGCCCTGAGGCAATGCCTGATCGCTCACCGGGCCGATTGCCGCCTGGGTATCGCCTGGACCGGACAAAGCAAACAGCGGCTCGATGGCAATATCGTCGCCGGCGGGCGGATTGCAGTCGGCGCTGTCGAACAGACCGTCGGCACCGGAGTGCAGCAGGCGAAACGATTCGGCGGTGACCGTCGTTGGCTCCAGGCGCTCGTCGAACTGCACCAGAATCTGGGTAATGCCGGCATCGGTTTCTTCGCCGTTCTCGAGTATTCCGTCGCCGGTGTCGGCGACCGAGTCGTAGCCCAGCACCCGCGGCCCGGTGGCATCGATGGTAAAGGGTCCAATGCTGACGACGTCGCTCCAGTTGCCGACGACATCGCCCACACACAGATGTGCATGCCAGTCGCCGCTGGCCAGTTGCGGACTGGTGGCAGCGCTGCTGGCCGGACCGCCGTCGATCTGCTCGTCGCACAGCCACTCCGCTTGCTCGCTCCAATGCCAGGCATAGCCAGCAATGCCGCTGCCGGCGTCGGATGCGCCGGACCAGGCGATATCGATGAATCGGTTGCCGCTGATGCTGCCGACCTGGTGGCTGGAGCTGTCGAACGCCGTCGGCTGTTCCGGTGCCGTTGAGTCGATCAGGAACGGACCCAGGTGCTGGGCTGGGCCGCAGTTGCCGGCAACATCGCAGGTGCGCAGGTGGAACCAGTGGTCGTCGGCATCATCGAGCGCTTCGGACAGTGTATGCGGATCGATATGATGCGGCACGCCGACACCATCAGGCGGCTGGCTGTCGCTGACGGCGTCCAGCTGTATCGAGTACCCGGCAACGTCGCTGGCCGCGTCACTGGCGCCGCTCCAGCTCAACTCGAGCACGGGCTCGCGACTCCAGGTGCCGGGCGTGTGACTGGGACTGGACAGGATCGGATCGATCGGCATCACCGTATCGATCAGGAACGGCCCCAGGTGCAGAGGCACGCCACAGTTGCCGAGCACGTCGCAGGCACGCAAATGGAACCAGTGGCTGCCGTCGGTGACGGTGCTGCCGGCCTGCTGCGGATCGGTGCCATGTGCCACTGTGATCGTTGTGCCTGGGTCGGTAAGCGGTGCCTCATCGAAGACGACGGCATAGCCTTCGATGCCGGCGATGGCATCCAGTGCGCCGCTCCATTCGACAACGAGCTGGTTGTCGTTGCTCCAGTCCGAAACATCGTGGCTGATGCTGGTCAGCAGCGGATCAGATGGTGGACTGCGGTCGATGGCGAAGTTGCGCACGAAGTCGCCGCCGCCACCGTCGCCATTGCCGTCAAGGGTATTGCCACCGGTATCGATCAGGTTGGCGCACGCAAACAGCCGGTAGCGACCGTCGGGCAGGGTGGCGCCACCATTCAGCATCAGTGTCGTCGTCCGTGTGCCACCGTTGTAGCTGGCGCCGTCGATGGTGATGACCTCATCGCCCGGTGCAATGTCGGCCGAGCAGGACGCGGTGCCGATACCACCGCCACCGTCGGCGACCAGGCGGAAGTTGTCGGCCGCGGCTGCCGAGCCCGTCCCGGTGCTCATCATGCGGTCGTCGAAAGCAAGCGTGAGCCGATCGATCGTCGCCGTCGTGTACTCGTCTTCATCCAGGCTGCCATCGCCCGGATCAGGCAAGGTACCGACCGTGAGCACCTGCGGCGGCGTCACGTCGCTGACGGTGACGAAGAAGCTGCCGATACCGATGTGAGTGCCGTCGAAGACCACGACGAAGACGGTGTAGTCCCCGTCATCGGCATAGGTGTGGCTGGCCGAGACGGTCATGTTTGCCTGGTCGATCGTCGCCGGCTGCAGGCCACTGCCGTCGCCCCAGTCCACGACCGCTTCATGCGTGTCGAATATGCCCGGATCGATGAAGGTGGCCGGCGCCAGTGCGACCAGCTCGCCTTCAAGCACGAACTGGTTCGGTCCGGCATTGACGACCGGCGCGACGTTGGCGATCTCGACCGTCGTCGCTGCGATGTCGAAGTTGCCGATCGAATCGGTCAAGCGCAGGGCGATGGTGTAGCTGCCGTCGTCGGGAAAGGTGACGTCCGGAGTGATGCCAGTCGCGTCGACGTCGAAGTCGACGCCGTCGTAATCCAGATCCCAGTGATAGGCGACGATGTCACCATCAGCGTCGTCGGAGCCGGTGCCATCGAGCGTCAGCGCGATGCCTTCCTGACCGAAGTACGGGCCGCCTGCGTCGGCCACCGGCGGACTGTTGTCGCAGGTGATCATCACGTCGGTGACGGCTGCGCCGTCGATCGTGCCACTGCCGTTGGCGACCGCGCAGGTCTGGACCGGTGCCGAGGGCTGCCCGGCGACAGTCACCGCATAGGTCGCACCATCCGGCACCAGGGCCGAGAACTCGAAGACGCCGTCCGACGCAACCGGCAGGTCATCGCCGCCATTGTTGTGCAACACCAGACCGCTGCCGAGCAGGCCCGATACGGTACCGCCGACCGGGTGTCTCTCGGTCACCGCCTGCTGGAGTTCGAAGGCACCCAGATCGACGGTTGCAAGAAGGTCGCCATTGCCGTCGAACAGGCGCGGATTGGCCATCAGATCCGTACTCAGTCCCGCGGCGGCAGCGTTGTCGCCGGCATCGATTGCCGGGTTGTCCGGGTCGGCGAGCAGCCGGAAGCTCGGCGTGCCGTCCGGGTGGATCTCCAGCACGTCAGCGATTTCGCCGGAGGTCAGGTTGTGATGGCTGGCTGGGGAGATCGAGCCCACCGGGCGGCCGAGCACGATCGAGTTGACCAGGGTCGTTCCGCCCAGGAACACCCCATAAGAGTAGTCGGGACTGACTGCGGTAATGGTCGAGTTCAGTACCTCGATCGCACCGGATGTGTAGTAGCCATTGAACCGGAACGTGCCTGGATTGGCAATGAAGGCACTGTTGCGGACCGACACCTGCGATCCGCCTTCGACCTGGAAAAAGTACGAATACGAGACCGATGGGTGGTTGCCGGTGAACAGAACATTGTCGACCTCGAGTGTCGCCAGCGCGCCATTGACGAACATCATGGAATGGAACGGGCTGTCGAATACGGCCAGGTTGCGAAGCTGCAAGTGGCGGTCGGCACCCTGGATGTTGACCAGGCGATCGGTCGGCCAGACTGGCGAGACGTCGGGCGGGTCGATGATGTCGCCGGCGTCGACGGGGATCAGGACATTGATGTTTGGATTGTCGCCCGGGGAAGGCGCGCCGCCGGCGTTCTGCTGACGCATCGTGAGCACGATGTCGGCGCGACCGTTGCCATTGATGTCGCCGTCGATGGTCAACCTGCCGGCGCCGCTGGCCACAGGAATCAGCGGCCCTGCGGTCGCGCGCCGGAGCACGCCGCCGGCCAGACTCTGATGAAACACGAGTCGCGCATCCTGCGCGCAGACTAGGGCCAGACCGATCGCCTCCTTCAGGCTGAGACCGCTGCCGTCCGGATTGTCGACCGTCTCGCTGCCGCTGAACGGCTCGTCGATCAGGGTCGAAATCGTCAGCGTGATCTCGTCGCCGACGCAATGGCTAGTTTCAGTCACCGAGGGCAGTGGTTCCCGGCCGCTGGCAATGACCAGTTGCGCATCCGCTGCTGCAAGTTCGGCGCGCATCGCCGCCCCTGTGCCAGTCCCCGCGATGCTGGCGCGCTCGCCGCCGGCCATCGGACGACTGCGCTGGCCCTGGTAGCCACCGGCGTAGGCACCGGCGGCGAGCGTGCCGCCACCCGCCAGTGAGGCAAGCAGCGAAGCCGCCAGCGGCAGCAGCCTTGGATGGCGCAACGGAGGCGCCGGCAATGCGTTTCCGAATTCAGTCCGACTCGGATTCATGACGGGCTTCCTCCTGAGGGAATTGCGCAGCGATGATGTGGGCACGGCTGCCCTTGAGTTCGCGCCAGAACGCCATTCCGCTATAGCGCTCGAACAGGTCCGGCGGCAGCACGCTACGCCGCGGCAGCTGCTCGACTTTGGGTCGGATCCGATGCAGGCCGGCAAGGCCGAGCTGGGCGTCGAACGCCGGCGCGTCGTAGTCAACGTGCTCGAAATCGTGCATGAACGGCGGCTCATCCAGGAATTGATAGATCAGATCGATGACCTTGTCCGGCGCCCTGCTCAGCAGCTCGTATTCAATGATCAGCAAGCGGTCGGCGTGTTCGCCCCAGCAGGCCTCACGCAGCGCGCTGTACGCGAAGCCGACCAGGCGGTTGCGATGGGCGAGCGTTTCGGTGCGGCTATAGACGGTGTCGCGTTCGGCTGGTCCGGAAAACAGGCGCGTGTTCTCGAATGCGTTGCCGCGGTACTGGCGTTCCAGCGAATCCATGATCCAGGCCAGGTCGCGAACCGTGCACAACACCCTGGCGTCAGGGAACAGGTCGATCAGGGCGTCGAGTTGGCCAGCCCAGATTCGATTGGTGTCGAATACGACCTCGGTTCCGCAGTCGGCGTAGAAGCTGTCGAACAGCCCGCGAAGCAGGCGCCGGCGCTGATCGACGGTGACGACCGCGGCAAATTCGCTGCCGGCGCTGACCTGGGCCAGCAGGCCCTGGAACAGGCCGCCGACCGGGCTGGTCATGCCGGCGTGGAAGCGTGGGTTCTGGCGCAGGATCGCCGCGAGCAGGGTCGAGCCTGAGCGGGGCAGGCCCGAAATGAAGTGAACTTTATGTTGTCGCTGAGCGCTCATGCATTCCGTTGGAATGTCCGGCGCGCGGTCCCTGGCCGCGGCAACGAACACCTTCCCTGGTGGTTACCTGAGGCGACTGTAGACCTTTTCGCGGGACCAGGCAAACCTGCCGTGCGTTCAGTCGATTCAACAGCTGGTGAACTCGCATTGGTTGCCGACGCCGGTGCAGCCCAGGGTCTGCAGGCCGCCATTGTTGTTGCCTCGATAGACGTTGTACATCGTCATGCAGCCGGCAATAAAACCTGCTGCCGCGTGGCTGCCGTTGTTCTGAAAATGGCTGCGGGCAACGGTACCGGTCGACATGCGTACGCCTTCATCGCGGTTGCCCATGAACTGACTGTCCTCGATTGCATTACCCTGGTTGCTGCCGAGTGCGTCGTTGTAGCCAGCGGCGCCGTTGCGGATGAAACGGGACTTGCGCACCAGCACACCCACTGATCCGTCCGGCATCGACATCCGGACTCCGTCGCGGCCGTTCTCGGCGAAGGTGACTGAATCGATCACGAAGGCGCCTCGCGTCGTCAAGCTCAGGCCATGGCCGGCGAATCCTGTGATCGTGCCATTGCGGATCGTGCCGCCACCGACGTTCATCGAGATGCCGATCGTGGTCGAGCCGATACCGGTGCAGTCGGTCACCGGCGTGCCGTTGCAGGAGAACGGTCCACGAATGGTGTAGCCACCGAGATCGAGCGTGACATCGCCGGCCGAATTCGATGGGCCACCCTGGACATCAACGACCTCGATTGCGGTCTGGCCGGCATTGACGATCAGGTGACTGGCCAGACGATAGTGTCCGGGTCCGGGAATTCGAACCGGAAATCCGGGTTCGTCGCCCGGAAAGCATCCAGCCAGCGCGCAGTCCTGATTGATCTCGAAGCTGCCGCCGGCAAGAACCGGTGGACTGGCGAGCAGGGCCAGGATGGCCACGGCGACGGAGAATCGTGCGGTGCGGACAATGGACATGACGGGGCGATCCTTTGCGAAGCAGGGTAGGGTCGAGGCGCGAACGGGTCGGTGGCCGTCGCTGTTCAGCAGGCGGCGAAGTTGCACACGTTGCCGATGCCGCTACACGATTGCAGTTGCACGCCACCGCCATTGTTGTTGAGCAAGGCGCTATGCGTGACCTGGCAACCGCCAATGTGGCCAATGGCTCCAGGGCCGCCGTTGAACTGGAAGAAACTGTGTGTGAGCGAGCCGCTGGACGAACGCGCTCCGGCGCCGAAATTGCCGAAAAAGTAGCTGTGCTCGACGCGACCGGCGAGGTTGCCGCCGAGGGCATCGACATAGCCATCGGAGCCGTTGCGGATGAAGCGCGAGTTGCGTGTCGTGACGCCAACGGCGCCGCTCTGCATGAGGATGTCGGCGCCGCCGCCGCCATTCTCGGTGAAGGTCATCGATTCGATCAGATAGGCACCGCGCGTGGTCAAGTCGAGGCCGCGCAGACCGTAGCCGACAATCGTACCGCCGCGCAGGCTGCCGCCTTTGACGTTGATCGTCACCCCCACCGTCGCCGTACCGGCTCCGGCGCAACCGGTGACCGGAAAACCGGTGCAGGTAAACGGCCCGCGCACCGCGTAGCCGTTCAGGTCGAGCGTGACGTCGCCGTTGGGTACCTGAATATTGATCGCCGCCTGTCCGGGCGGAGTGACCAGATGGCTGCTCAGCCGGTAGTGGCCCGGGACCGAAATCAGGATCGGAAATCCAGGCCCATCGCCGGCGAAACACCCGGCCTCGGCGCAGTCCTGGTTGAGATCGACGGCGCCGTCGGCGTCGGCGCTGGTGCTCGTAACCAGAAGCACGAAAGCAGCAGTCAAGGCGAACGAGATCAGCTTCATCGGGGCGAACTCCATCTGGCAATGTCGGAAAAGGCGCGCTGGCCACGACGGTGACCACGTACCGGCGCCTGCGACCCGGTACCGATTTCCAAGACCACGGTGCCGGTGTTGCTACTGGAGAACCCGGTTTGCGCCGTGCAGGGGCCAGGTGGCGGACAACAGCAGAAAATTGCGCGGCTACAGGCGTTGTTGCTCAGCGACAGGAGGGCAGCCTTCCGTGCGGGAGCCTGCGCGGGGAAATCCGGCCCAAGGTGTCGGTGCCGGGTCTTGAGTCCTTCCTCGGCCGGGGCCGAACCCTGTCCGCCCCGCCAGCGGACAGAAGCGGAGCTCTACTGAACCGGCTTCATCACGCTCAGGGCTCGAAGCCGTTCGCGAACAGTGTGTCCTGTTCCAGGGCCACGCTCGCTACGACATTGAGATCAGCGTCGAGCAGGAACAGATGCGCGCCACGGTAGTCCGGCAGCATTCCGCGCCAGAGGCGCAGCGTCCAGGTATTGCCCGTGACATGGGTTGGCACCACTGGCGTCCATCGCTGAGCGGCATCCAGGCTTGCATGGTCGGCAATGACAAACAGGCTGCCGTTGAGCTGCCAGAAGTAGTCGGTGGTCCACAGGTCAATGTCCTGCGAGTTGACGAGGTTGCCGACGTAGTCCTGGACCTTCAGGTAGCGGGGGCGGTTCGTCGTCGCGCTGGTGATCAGATTGTCGGGGTAGGTGGGCCCGCTGCGCGCGGGAATTTCGCGCTTGTAGGTGTTGTTGTCGGACAGTCTGGATCCGTGAGTGATCATTCCACCGTCGGCGACGTCAGGCGTGTTCTGTTTCCACTGCCAGCCTTGCATTGCGTAGATGCCGAGCTTGTTCATCGACTCTTCGAAGTAGAACTCGCTCGATGCTCCAGAACCGCTGTATGTGGTCACCACCGGTCCGGCCTGACTGAAATGCTTCAGGTAGGCGGACGGATGGTTCGCAGCGCCCGCGGGCAGGTTGGCGAAAGCGCCGATGCGCTCCGCCTTCCATTGAAAGCTGGTCGCGCCAGAGCCGACGCTCATGCGACTTACGCGGTACATGTAGGGGCGGTCGCCCGGCAGCAGGTTCGAGCCCGTGTCCCAGTTGATCATGCCGGCGCCCACCAGGTTGGGGTTGTCGGTCGAAACAAAACGGGTGTGCAAGTACTTTCGGCCATCCACGGTGACCACGGTTCTGGCGTTCAGCGGATTGGCTTCGCCGACGAAATGTTCGGTTCCACTGATGGTCGTTGCGCTGTGGTCTGCGAACGCAGTGCCGTCGCTCTGCGAGTACAGCCAGCCGCCCCCAAAGCCCAGATAGATCAGTTTTTCCGGCTCGGTG
>CAZFUH010000072.1:0-13899 GCA_964522235.1 uncultured Rhodanobacteraceae bacterium | reverse complement strand
CCGCACCACGACACGATCTCGGCGCCCTCGCGACGGCGCGGTGTGAGAAATGCAGGCTAGCCAGTTCCGCGAGACCGGTGGGGCTGTCGGTAGAATCCCGGCATGCCCCGTCTCCTGGTCGTCCAACACGTTGCCGCCGAACCCCTGGGTACACTGGATCCGCTGATCCGCGCCCGCGGCCACCGCATCCGGTTCGTCAACTTCGAACACCACCCGGACGCGCAACCGCGAATGGACCGCTATCGCGGCCTGATCGTCCTCGGCGGACCGATGAACGTCGACGACCAGGATCAGCGGCCGCACCTGAAAACCGAACTGCGCCTGATCGAACAGGCCCTGCACCAGGACAAGCCGGTGCTCGGCATCTGCCTGGGCGCGCAGCTGTTGGCACATGCGCTTGGCGCGCCGGTACATCGCCAACTTCAGCCGGAGATCGGCTGGTATGACATCACCACGACCCAGATCGGACGCGAAGATCCGGTACTGGCCCCGCTCGGCGACGGCGCGCCGATCTTCCAGTGGCACGGTCGCACCTACGAACTCCCGGCCGGCGCGCAGCAGCTGGCGCGCAGCGGCACCTGCGAACAGCAGGCGTTTCGCTATGGCGATCGCCACTATGGCTTCCAGTTTCACCTGGAGATGGACAGGCGACTGATCGAACGCTGGCTGAGCCTGCCGCACTATCGTGCCGAACTGGAACGCGCAGGCCTGCACCACGATGCCGACGCGATCCGCGCCCAGTCCGAGGTCCGTCTGGCGGCGATGCAGGTGCAGGCTGATGCGGTGTTCAACAACTTTCTCGACCTCATCGGGCGACCGCAGCGACGGATCGTGTTGCCATCGGTTTGACTGCCAATTGCCGGTGCCTGCTCGGTGGCAACGGAACTTGGACGGGAATTGCCGACCACCCGGTCGAGCGACAGGTTCTCGCACCCCCGAACGACAGGTGCGGACCACCGACCGGCATGGTCTATGATGGCGGCGAGGAAGGGAGACGATGCGCCGCTGGATCTTGCTGCTGACCGGACTGTACGCGACTGCCGCCGGCGCCCTGGTGCTGGAAGGCGAGGTGCAGTTGTTCGCGAATGAGCGGCCGCTGCGCAGTGAGGAGGCGCGTCAGATCGTCGTCTACTTCCAACCGGCAACTGCGACGACGGCACCGGCCCTGGAACAACCGGTGGTGATGACGACGCGGCGCAAACGCTTCGAACCCCGGACGCTGGCGATCACGGTCGGCAGCCGGGTGCACTTTCCGAACGAAGACCCGATTCTGCACAACGTGTTCTCGACCTCACGCGGCAACGCGTTCGACGTCGGTCTGCTCGGCGAGGGCGAAGGCAGCGAAGTGCGCTTCAACAACGCCGGCTACGTCCGCGTGTACTGCAATGTCCATCACGCCATGGTCGGCCACATTCTGGTTCTCGACACGCCCTATTACACGCGCCCGGATGCCGGCGGCCGCTTCCGCTTGCGCGATCTCCCGGCCGGCGACGGCGAGCTGGTGCTCTGGCACGAGCGCAGCCGGCCCTGGCGCCAGCGCCTGGATCCAGCGCAGATCTCGGCCGTTCCGGCCGTGCGCCTGGAACTTTCGCAACGGCGGGTACCGCCGCACATGAACAAGTTCGGGCAGCCCTATGGACGTGATTCGCGCAGAAGCTACTGACCGGCATTTCTTGCCGGCGGCCGGCCGGCGGAGCCGGACGCGATGAGCCGGCGCCGGCTGTTCGTGCCGCTGGCGGCGCGCATCTTCCTGCTCAGTGCCATCCTCGTCGCCCTGGTCGCGGGGGCGGCGATCCTGGTCACGTATCAACAGGGCCAGCGCATCGCCGCGCGAGAGTCGGCGCAGGCGCTCGACACCAGCATCGTCGTCCAGCGCGAATTCGAGCAGCGCCGTCTGGAACAATTGCAGTTCATGATTCAGCAATTGGCTGCCGACGCCAATTTCGTCGCCTATGTTGCCGATGCCCGGCGTCTGGCCCTGGGCCTGGATGACGAAGACCCGACCCGCGGCGCGCTTTCGGTCTACGACCTGTTGAGCGAGCGCCGGGCCAGCCATGGTTTCGACATCGGCATGGTCCTCGACGACCAGGCCGTGCTGCTTGCGCGCAGCGACCAGGCCGAGTTCTTCGCCGAAGATCTGCGGGACGATCCCCTGGTCGGCAGCGCCTGGGAGGAACTGCACCCGTTCGCCGGCTACTGGCGCCTCGATGATCGCCTGTACCAGGCCGCGATCATGCCATTGCAGCAGGATCAGGATCTGGTCGGCTTTCTGCTTCTGGCCCTGGTCGTCGACGACGCCTTCTGCCGGCGCATCGCCGGCGTCAGCGGTGCCGAAATCGCCTACGGGCTGCCCGATGGCCAGCGTCTGCGCATCATCGCCAGCTCGCTGCCGGCGGCGACGGCGCAGGCGTTCGCCGACCGGCTGCCGGAACCCGGCAACATCAGCAACAGCGGCGCAGACGACGGCCGGCCGGTCAGCCGCCTGCAACTGGAACTGGACGACCAGGTCTGGCTGGCCCAGCTGGGCGCAGTCGCCGATGCATCGTCTCCGGAACTGGGGGCTATCCTGAGCCTGGCCTCGACGGCTCAGGCAGCAGCCGGGTATCGGCGGATCCTGAATCTGATGCTGCTGACCGGCGTGGTTGCATTGGCGCTGGCCCTGGCACTTTCGTATCTGCTGTCGAAAGGCATCCTCAGACCGGTGCGCCGACTCGCTGAAGCGACCGAATCGGCCGCCGCCGGCAACTACCGCGCCGACGTCGCGCTCGCCGGCCGTGACGAGCTGGCGCGGCTGTCACGGGCCGTCGACGCCCTGCTCGCCAGCCTGCGCGAGAAAAGTGATATCGAGCACTACCTGGGCAGCCTGTCACGCGCGTTGCCGGAACCTGGTGCCGGCGACGGTGCCATCGATACCGCCGACCCGCAACCGCCGCGACACCAGCGACTGGTGTTCGTTGCGATGCGCAAGCCGGCCGATGCCGATGCCGATGCCGATGCCGAAGGCTGGCCTCCAGATACCCACACCGACGACGCCATTGCCGCCGAACTGGATGAGCGTCGCCTGCTGCTCGCATTCGACGATGCCGCGACCGCGCTGCGCAGCCTCGCCCGTCTGCGCAACACCGGTGCCGGTGGCGCCGGCATGGCATGGGCGCTGCACCTGGGTGAAGCCGACCTGGTCGAGCTGCGCGTCGCCGGCCGCATCCAGACCCGGCTGACGAATGCCCCGACCGAGCTGATCGAACGCATGCTCGATGAAGTCCCGACCGATGCGATCGTGCTCGGCCCAGCAATCGCCGAAACCTGCCGCGATCTGCTCGGCGGCCGTCCCACGATCGTGCTCAAGGGCGTGCATGGCCGACCGCTGCTGGCGCTGGATCCGCGGGCGCTGAACCAGTTGTCGGCCCATTCCCGCGCCGGCGCCCTGACCAGCCAGCAGAATGCGACGCCGGGACCGCTGCCGGGACGCGTCCTCGGACATCGATACCAGGTGCTGTCGATGCTCGGCAGCGGCGGCATGGGCGCGGTGTACAAGGTGCGTGACGTCGATCTTGACGAGATCGTCGCCCTGAAAATGCTGCGTCCCGGCGTCTTGCTCGACAGCACCCAGCTGGAGCGGCTGAAGGACGAATTGCGTCTGGCGCGCAAGATCACCCATGCCAACGTCGTACGCACGTTCGACTACATCGAGATCGACGGCCGTCCGTGCATCTCGATGGAATACGTGCGCGGCATGACCTTGCGTTTCCTGCTCGAAAGCAGCGGTCGGATTCCGCTCTCGGCCGGCCTGCGGATCGCGCGCCAGATCACCGCCGGCCTGGTCGCCGCGCACGAAGTCGGCGTGCTGCATCGCGATCTCAAGCCGGAGAACGTGATTCTCGAGGCCAGCGGCAACGCCAAACTGATGGACTTCGGCATCGCCCGGCCGATGCAGCGCAACGGCCCCGGACAGACCGAGATCGGTACCTTCGTCGGCACGCCGCAATACTGCGCGCCTGAGCAACTGGCCGGCGAGCCGATTGGCGCCGCCGCCGATCTGTATGCGCTCGGTGCTGTCATGTGCGAGATGTTCGGCGGCCAGTTGCCGCATGCCGGAACCAATACCATGGAACTGTATGTCGCCAAGGCGCAGCAGGCACCGACACCGCCATCGGCGCATGGGGTCGAGCTTCCGGACGGCCTTGAGGCGATCATTCTGTCCTGCCTGGACCGTATCCCGGGCCGGCGACCGGGCAGCGCGAAGATCCTGCTCGATCTCCTGACCCAGGTTCGGGCCTGATCCAACTTCGAGACGACGCCATGCAGACAGACCTTCGTTGCCACTGCCACGCCGCCGCCGCCGCGATCATCGAGCGCTGTCGATACAAGCGCCTGCTCGCCTGTGTGCTACTGCCGGTGCTGGTCACGACCGCCCCGATCCGGGCTCAGGATCCGTTCGACCCGCTCGATCCGACCACCGCCGAAGACGCCACCGGCCAACTGCACTGGCGCACCGACCTGTTGCTGCGCGGTGATCGCGTGACCGGTCTGCCGGGCGGGCGCAGCGACCTGGAACGATTGCGTGCCCGACTGCGCTTCGGTCTGGACTACTGGCTCGGCGAACGCCTGGAACTCGGCGCCGGCCTGCGCCTGAGTCTGGGCAGCGACGACAATCGGGACAACCGCCGCAACAACGACAACGAGCGCAGCAACGGGGTCGGGCTGGACCGTCTTCGGCTGCGCTGGCAGCTCGGCGAACACGGCCAGCTCAGCCTGGGCAAGGACGCCTATGGTCTGGAGCTGTCGCCGCTGCTCTGGGACGAGGACCTGCGCCCGGCCGGAATCGGCTACGAATACGGACGGCCGATCGGGGACTTCGACCGCCTGGTACTGCGTGCCGGCTGGCATGCCGGCCAGCACCTGTACGGCGACGACTCCAGGATCGCCGCCGGCCAAATCGCGTGGCACCTGCGCGAAGGCAGTCCCCATTCGGCGTCGGTGTTGTTGAGCCTGCTCGATTTTCGGCGCCTGGACACCCTGGTCCGGCAAGGTCTGGCCCGGACCAACCGGGTCGTCGGCGGTCGACTGGTCAGCGACTACCGTCTGCTCGATCTGCAGTTGCAGGGTCGGACCGAGCTGGTCGGACAACCGCTGCAGATCGGCCTCGATATCGCTCGAAACCTAGGTGCCGACGACCTGCGCGACGCTGCCCGCTTCGACCTGCGCCTGGGCGATGCCGGCCGATCCGGCGGCTGGGAGGTCGGCTACGCCTTGCAGAGGGTCCAGCGCGACGCGATCATGGCGGCCTTCAACGACGATGATTGGTGGTTTGCCAGCGCTGTCCGTGGCTATACGCTATGGCTGGGCTACGGAGTAAGCTCGCACTGGCGCTTGCGCCTGCAGGGCTTCGTCGAGACCCGTGATGATCTGCAACGCTCGACCCGACGCCTGCTGCTGGACGTGCAGGCGCGCTGGTAGGCGAACCAAGCCAAATTTCATTCAGGGAGGACCGAGAGCATGACCGATCCAGCCAAGCCCGCCGCTGCGAGCCCACCCGAGGGCGCGACACGCATCCGAGCACTGCCGCCGAAGATGGCCCTGCGCGGGGTGTCCGGACCGTATTTCGGCAAGACCATCGCCCTGGTCGGCCGGATCACCGTCGGCCGCGACCCCGAGTGCGATCTGGTCCTGGACGAACCGGAGATCTCCCGCAAGCACGCCATCATCGAGGCCACCCATGGCGGCCTGACCCTGCGCGATCTCGGCTCGGTCAACGGCACCTTCGTCAATGGTTCCTGGGTGCGCGAGGCGCAACTGAAGGCCGGCGACCAGATCGGTTTCGATCGCGACCGCTTCCTGATCGAGTCACTGATCGCCCCGAGCGTACCCAATCCTGGCAACCGGGTTCCGGAGACGCCGCCACCCGAGCCGGAAGGCTCAAGCAGCGCGCTCCCATGGTTGATCGGGATCGTGGTCGTCGCCGCTGCCGCTGCCGCGGTCTGGTACTTCTATTTCGCCGGCTGATCTAGCCTGCGCGGCAGAAGTGTTCGAGACGAAAAGTCGACTGCGCGAGAACAGGTTTTCGGCGGTTCGCCGCCCCATAGCAGCGCTATGGGGCAAGAAGCGACGGAAATATGGACCGCGTCAGGCGGCTTTGCAGCCCGGACGGCTTCTGCCGCGCAGGCTCCTAATTCGTGAACGTTCGTGGTGAGGTAGTCGAGACGCCGCTGGGACGCGGCGCGCGGACTGGAAGGCGGCGAAGACGTAGCCGACCCTACGTCGAGCCGACTGGAGGGAGCACGTCGCGTCCCAGAGGATGGATCGGCGGTCGCAGCAGAAGGTTCATGAATAATGCGGGCTGGATCGATACCGATTACTCGGATGAGCGTCGCAGAACGCTAAGTGCCAGCGAGCCGACCAGGGCGGCCGCGACGATCAGCACCAGCCACAACAACCAGGCGGTCCAGTCGCGCACGACCGGCACCGGGGCCAGTGCGGCTTCGCCGGCCAGTTCCACGCGCGCGCCTGGCGTCGCCGCAACCGGCTGCCATGCCTCGCCATGGCGCGCCCGCTGTGCCGCCAGCAAGGCCGGAACCGGCGCTTGCGCTCGCCGGGTTCGACCGCTGCCAGCCACCAGGGTATATGGGCCTTCGCCCTGGGCCAGGAACACCACCGATTCGGGACGGTAGCCCAAACGCAGCCCGGGCGTGTCACGGCTCGGTGCGCGCGCGACCAGACGCCATTGACGGTCGCGGTAGCGGCCATGCAACGGCCGTGGCGGCGAGCTTGTCTGAGCCGCGGCATCGTCGAGCCGATAGGCGACGCCTGGATCCAGGCGGCGGCGCCAGGGTTGTTCGTCGCCATCGCGGCTCTCCAGCCACCACTCGCCGGCACTGTTGATCGCCATGACCACGTCGACGCGTTCGATCGGATAGCGTCCAGGGCTGTGAAACTCGACCTGCACGCGGCCATCGGCTTCGCTGCGGGTGCCGCTCAGGTCCAGCCAGGCCAACGCGGCTTCCGGTTGCGCCGGAGCCAGCAGCGCAATCACACGGACCGGCTCGATGCGCTGACCCGGATCCAGCGGGTGCAGCCGATAGTAGCGCGCGGCGGCGCCGCTGCCGGTATCGATCCGCCGCTGAACGATGCGATGCCCGGCATTGCGCAGATCGACCAGGCGACCATTGCGAGCATGGTGCCATTGCTCCAGGTCATCGCCGAAGTCGAGCCGGTAGCGGGCGTCGAGCGGCTGCTCGCGCTCGGGCCAGTCGAACTCCAGCGCGACGATGCGCTCAGCGACGGCGCTGGCGTCGAGCAACAGGTCGGTCAGTGGCGGCGCTTCGGCGCCGGCATCGAGCAGTTCGGTCTCGACCCGTTGCAGGCGCTGATCCGGTCCGGTTTCGGTCCGGATGCGCCAGCGCTGCGGCGTACCCGGAGCCGCCGGCGGCGGCAATGCAAACCACGGCAACTCGACCCGACGCTCGTCTGCAGCCGGTTCCGCCGCCGCCGTGAACAGCGCCGCCGGCACTGGCGCGCCGGTGGCATCGATGACGTCGACATCCCCAAGGTCGGCGTCGTTCGCCGCCTCGTAGATCCCGCCGTTCAACTCGATGCGATAGGCGCCGGCGTCTTCACGCGCCAGCGCCAGTGGCCACTGCCAGGCATAGTCTTCACGCTCGACCGCGGGCGCCGGCAGCGACAGGATCGACAGGATCAGCAGGCAGATTCGCTTCATCGCGCAGTCTCCGGATCGGCTTCGGTCGGCTCTCGCGGCGGTGCTGGCGCGAAATAGCCGACCGCAGTGCACAGCAGACCATAGCCGATGAAGGAAGCGATCCCGAACAGATCACCCAGGTGTTGGCGGTCGATGACGATCAGCTTCCCGAGCACTACGGCCATCAGCACGGCGCCGGCCAGCCAAAGCGTGCGCTGCTGCCGGCGCGAACCGACGATCCAGGCGGCGACACCGAGCACGCTCCAGACCAGGCTCAGGCTGGCCTGGGCCAAG
This sequence comes from uncultured Rhodanobacteraceae bacterium, assembly GCA_964522235.1. Lineage (GTDB taxonomy): Bacteria > Pseudomonadota > Gammaproteobacteria > Xanthomonadales > UBA2363 > Pseudofulvimonas. The sequence goes on along the minus strand of CAZFUH010000072.1, from coordinate 5,912 downwards.
GCGGTCCGGAAGATGCCATCGTCCCAGGGTACGCCGCCCAGCTGATGCACGGCGCGCAGGGTCATTGCGCTGACGGTCGCGAACGCCGCCAGCGTCAGCAACTTCGGCAATCCGCTCCTCGCCGGCTCCGGCACCAGCCCGGATCGATGCCAGATCAAGACCAGGACCAGACAGGCCAGCAGGACCAGTTCCAGCGGATTCACGATCGGCAACCAGGGCAACGGCACGGCGTCGCCTGCGCGCAGCAGCAAGTTCAACCAGATGAAACCCAGGATCAACTGCCAGCCCAGCAACAGGGTCGCTCGCCATTGGTCGAAGCGCTCCGCCAGCGGATGTCCGAGGACATCGGGACGCAGCAGGATACCGGCAGCCCCCAGCAGCCAAGGCAACGCGACCGCGGCGTACTGCCAGCCCTCGGCCAGACCAGCGTCATGGCTGAAGCGTTCCAGCCACAGACTGATCGCCAGCGTCCAGGCCAGCAGCCATGCGCTGTGTGCCCAGCCGGCCGCCGGGCCGGCTTGTGTCCGCAGCGTATGCAGCGCAAACGCGGCCAGCACGGCATAGCCGGACCAAGCCAGCAGACCGTGGTTGGCAAACGGATGCAGATGCACGTTCGCCTGGGCCAACGCCAATGGCACTGCAGCGGCGACGCCGATTGCCAAGGTCCAGGCCAGCGCCGGCACCGAAACCGTGTAGCGGCGCAGCGTGATGGCCACCAGACCCAGACTCAGCGCAACGAAGCCGAGCCAGGCATCCGGCCGGGTCGGGTACGGCAGGTAGCGGTCGATCTCGGTGCCGGCCATCACCAGCCACCACAGCCCACCCCACAGATAGAACGCCAGCGCCGGCGAGTCACCGCCGGCGCGATGCCAACTCCAGGCGCTGGCGAAACCGGCCAGCGCCAGCACCAGTGCGCCGATGAACCCGGGATTGGCGATCGCGACATCGCCGGCATGCTGCTGCGTCGACCCGAAGACGAAGGCCAGCGCGGCCAGCACTTGCAATGCCGTGCCGGCCCATCGCGCCAGACGCTGGTGCTGGCGCAGACCGAGCCAGATCAGGGCGGCGCCTTCGAGCGCGAACACGGTCGCGGTCACTCGCGCCGACAACGCCAGCGGCACCGCCAGGGTGGCAAAACCAACCGCGAGCACGGCGTGGGCCTGGGCCAAGGGCCGGTAGCGCTCGCGTGCGAGCAGCAGCCACGCCAGCACGGTGTAGATCGCCGCCATCGCAATCGCGCCGAACGCCAACGTAAGACGGGCACCATCGAGCAGGCCGGCCAGCAGCAGAAACGAGAACAGCGGGTTGCCGAACACCAGGGCACCGTCGACCAGGTCGCGGCGTTGCGCTGCGAGACGGCGCGCATAGAAGATCGGCACCAGCAGATAGAAGGCGAAGAACAGGCCCAGGAACGGCAAGGTGCTCGCGAGTTTCTCCGGGCGGTAGTCGAGCACGCCCCAGTACGTTCCGATGCCGAACGTGAATACGAAGCCGAGCAGGTTCAGCGCCCGCCACGGCCGGTACCAGGCAATGGCAAAGATGGCTGCATTCAAAACCGCGTAATACGAGAACAAGGCGACATGGTTGCCACCACCAGTGTTCATCAGTACCGGCGCGAGAAACCCGGCCAGGATGCCGAGCACCGCCAGCGCAACGGCGTTCTGCACCACCGCGAGGACACCGCTGCCGGCCACCAGGACAACGCTCAAGGTCAGCGCCGCGCCCGCCGGCAACAGGTCGTAGAGCCGAAACGCGGCGTACACGGTCATCAGCAGGATGCCGATGGCGCCGCCCTGGAGACTGAGCGCGAACGTGCGCTTGCGCTCGCGCTGACGCCAGGCGAAGACCAGGCCAACCATGGCCGCGAACGCGATGCCGGCCAGGCGCAGCTCGATCGGAAAACGCATCCAGCCCTGATCGGCGACGTACTTGATCAGGGCGGCAACACCGGCAAACAGCACCAGCATGCCGACCTTGACCGGGACATTGCCCTCGGTGAACCAGCGCCGGATCGCACGCACGATCGGATCGACCGGCTCGTTGTCGTCCGCCGACGACCACGCCGGCGACGACGCGGCGGCCGGATGCAGCTCGGCCTGACCCGGGGGCCATTCGGGCGCAGGCGCTCGCGACCTTGCCGGTACCGGTTCGGCCGGTGTCGATGCCGGCGCGTCGGTCACAGCCGCAGCCCGGTCGTCGTCGACCAGCGGCGCCTTCACCTCGGCACCGGATACCGGTTTCGACACCGCCGGACCGTTCGCTGTCGCGCGTGCAGTCATCGGTTCCGTCCAGGGATCCGGCTCGGCAACCGCTGGCGGTTCTTGCGTCTGCCAGCCGCTTGCCGCCGCGGCCGCCGGGTGCGACACGCTTCGAGGCTGCGCGACGGCTTGCTCCAGATCCTCCACCCGGCGCCTGAGCCCGGCCAGTTTGACCAGGGCGACGATGACCAGGATCGGCATCGCCAGAATCGCCAGTGCCAGCAGTACAAGCAACCCTTCCATAGATCCCCGCAATCGCGTTCACCAATGTGAATACGGCGCCAACACATTACACCCGTCCGCCGCAGGTGCGATACGCCCTGTCAGACCGCCGTCGACTTCTGCGTATCTGTCTGCAACCGGCCGAAAAGCGGACTGCTGTGCGGTTCGTTGACCTCTCGACGTTCAACATATGACCATGAACACGCTAACGCCAACCCTCTCAAGCATTCCATCCCCTGCTCCGGCGATGACATTGACGCCCGTCCGCGACCCGGTCGAGGCCGAACTGACGCGCCTTCTCGCCCAGATCGACTCCGATCAACGCCTGGACCGCGCCTTCAGCCTGGTCTATCGAGAGCTCAAGGTTCTGGCTCGCCGGGCATTGGCACGCTCCGGCGGCGCCACCTTGGAGCCGACCGGGCTGGTCCACGAGGTCTACGCAAAGCTGGCCGAACACGAAGGTCTCGACCTGCAAGGCCGGCGCCACTTCTTCGCCCTATGCGCCCGCGCCATGCGCCAGATCGTCATCGACCATGCGCGGCGACGACAGGCGGAAAAGCGGGGCGATGGCCGGCCGGCGCTGAGCCTGGACGACCATGACATCTTCGACGCCTCACAGCCGGAGCACCTGGTCGCGCTCGACAGCGCGCTGACGACCCTGCAAGCGCGCGATCCGCGTCTTGTCGAGCTGCTGCATCTGCGCATGTTCGCCGGTCTTGAGCTGGTCGAGATCGCGCCATTGTTCGGCGTCACCGTGCGCCAGCTGCAACGAGATTGGCAACGTGCGCGGATATGGCTGTATCAGGCCTTGCTGTCAAACCCGAGTGCAGCCTGACTCGCTTCGACGACATCGAGAACCGACCGCACTGCCAGTTCAAACCCGGGTCAGAAGACCGCTCGCCTGACGCACTCGCACATTCGTCCAACACGCCGTCGTCGCACTGGTCACGTCGGGCGCGTTCAACGACCGGATCAGATCGCGAGGGTACGTGATCTTCGCCTGGCGGCCAGGAATCACTGCCACGTGTTGGCTCCCTGATCGAAGCCTGCGCGATAAGGTCTGCCAACACAGAACCGATGTCCACTCGGAGCCTGCATCACCACCCATCCATCATGGTGCGAGGTGATCGTTGCACCCAAGCACCGCAAGCGCGCAACCTCTGAATCTATCGAGTCTGTCTCAATATCGAGATGCGCCCGCGGTTGATGGCCAACTCGCTGAATGATCACTTGAACGTCACCGGGTGGCGTTGCCAGCTGAATGAAGCCGGTGCTTGCATCCAGGTCGTGAGGCAGTGCGTAGCCCAATGCGGCACTCCAAAACCGAGCCTCTGCAACGAGATCATCGGTTTGGCAATCAATGACGATGTTTCCCAATCTGCTTCTGTGCATCGATATCCACCCCGACGTCGGCTGCGTGCGTTCTCTCCGTGGCCGTTGAACATCACAGCCTTTGCAGACTGATGATCTGATAGTAAGTGTGTCCGTACTCTTCGGATTTGCTGCCAATCGTTGCCCGGACTCTGCCTTCGGCTTCAGGAAGATTGGCTGATCGAAGCACGCTGCCACTCACATGAACCGGGATCTCTTCAGAGCCGACCGTCAAGGTGCCAAAGTTGAACTCGGAGTACTCATCGCCATCACCCTCTTCATCAACATCACCTTCCCCGACATCGGCAACGAGCAGCCCCTCGACCGTTACCGGCAGGCTCGACAAGTCGACAGTCGAGGCGGTATTTCGTGAGGCAGGCTGATCTCCGGAACTGCAAGCGGCGAAAAAGCAAGCAAGAGCGGCGATGACAAGAGCACGATTCATCCAAACCTCCATTCGGAAACTGGCTCCAGATTCGAGCGCTGGAACGGACCAACACAAGCCGTGCAGCCGCCCCTGGCCCTATCCTACCTCAGGAAACCTCCCCTCCGAATCGCTCCTCGGGGGGCAAGACTCGGCCAAATCGGGCTCCCCCAGCGGAACGTCGATCGTGGCCGCGTTGACGTTTTCTTGTGATTTCCTCGACTCGACGTAGACATCGCTGCCTTTCTACTGGCGCTTCCGGGCTACGGTCCATGCAACGGGGCAGCAACAATGAAATTCAGAAGCGTCATGAATGCGTTGTCCGGCGTCGCCTTGCTGGTCGGCCTTTCCGGCCAGGCCTTCGCCGATGCCAAAGTGCGGGTCGCGCATCTGGCACCGTTTGCCGACAGCGTCGAGGGCACCTCGGTCAGCGTAGCGGTGGACGGCACTGCCTTGCTGGAAGACCTCAAGTTCGGTGAATTCACCGACTATGTGCCCTTGCCCGCGGGCAGTTACGAGATCACGGTGACGCCGACGGGCGGCAGCGAGCCGGCGATCACCGCGACCGCGACGGTCGAGGACGAAGTCGACTACACCCTGGCCGCAATCGGAAACGGCAGCCTGCAGGATCTGAGCCTGCTCACCCTTGTCGATGACAACACACCAGCCGGCGCCGGCAACCTGAAGCTGCGCGTCGTGCACGCCGCACCGTTCGCAGCCGCGCTCGAGGACACCGAAGTTTCGGTCCGAACCGCAGGCGGAGATGTTCTTGCCGGTCTGACCAATGTGCCGTTTGCGGTCGCCAGCGATGTCCTGGAAATCCCCGCCGGCAACTATGACCTGAAGGTTGCGACCCCGGACGGCCGCATCAACCTGATCGATCTGGCGCCGGTCGACCTGCCCGAAGGCGCGTCACTGACCGTGTTCGCCGTCGGTGATGGCAGCAATCAGCCACTGGGCTTTGTCGCACTGCCGCTCGGCACGCTGCCGACCAAGCCGCCCGTCGACGATCGCTATGGCGGCCACTGGTACAACCCGGAAGTGCCCGGCCAGGGCTTTGGCCTGCATCCGGTGCCGAGCCAGAACCGCCTGTTTGCGACCTGGTATACCTTTGATCAAGGCGTTCCGGTCTGGTACGCACTCGACACCTGCGCGACTCCCGGTACTGTGGAGTGCGATACCGTCGGCTTCGATGGCGAAACCGCGGTGTTCTCTATAGCGTGGGTTTCGGGAGGCAGTTTCAACGAACCGGGCGGCACCAGCATCGAGGCAGTCGGCTCGCTGACGCTGGAGTTCATTGATTGCAGGACCGCCGATGCCAGCTTCGATCTCAACGGCGAAACCGGCAGCTTCCAGCTGCACAACCTGACACCGGTCGCGAGTTGCACCGACTGATCGCAGGTCGCGGGCACCACCGCCACCGAGCTCCTCGCGACGATCTCTCGCAGCTGTCGCTTTGCAAACCCCGGCCGTTCGTCTCGCTTTCGCAGCGAGCGGGCGGCCGCCGCTGATTCCGCGCCGCGAGCCAAACTTGGAACCGCACAGTCTCCGCGCGCATGGAGATCGCCTTCGTGCGCTCGCTGCCACACCTTCCGACACAAGAACTCGTTGCCAACGAAAAAACCTAAGGTCGCGAT
>CAZFUH010000071.1:0-13967 GCA_964522235.1 uncultured Rhodanobacteraceae bacterium | reverse complement strand
GAACTTTCGCAGCCATTTCCCGGCCGATGCCGTCGAGGTCGAACTGGCGCAGCTTCAGGGTGGCAACGCCGACCTGGCCGATGCGCAGGTCGCAAATCGATTCCGCCGCCATCACTCGGCTCTGCCGCCGCAGGCCAGGGCCGCCTGGTTCGGAAGATTGCGCGTCGCCAGCCAGGGCAGATGCGGCAGGCTGTGGCCATCGTCAAGCAGGTAGCGATCGCGCACGTAGGCATAGCTGCACAATCCGCGTTCCATGACACCGATTCGGATGCCGTCACCGGTGGTCAGCTGGGCGACTTCATGGAACCCAAGCGAAGCGTGGAACAGCACCGAGGCGTCGTCACGCGGTTGCAGTGAGACCTGACAACCGAGCACCGGAACCCGGACCTCGGCATAGCTGATCAGATCGGCGTACAGGATCCGTCCCAGGCCGTGGCCACGAAATGGCTCGGCGACGACGATCCGGTCGATATAGACGAAACGGGCATGGCGCTCACGAAACCAGCGAAAACCGGCATTGCCGTGGCTGGCGCCGGTGTCGGTGCCGATCAGAAATCCAGCCAGCGCGTCGCCTTTCTGGGCGACGCGAAAGTAGCAGGCGGTCTGGTACAGGTCGTCCAGGCGCTCGCGCTGAAGCGGCGCGACCGAGATCCCGGCCTTGAGATTCAGGTCGGCTATGGCGTCGAGATCGTCATAGCGGGCGTCGCGGAAGCGGAAGCTCATCCACAGTTCCTGGCAGTGACCCGCCGTCCCGGCGGGAAGGTCAATGGCCATTATCCCATCGTCGGCGATGAACCGCAGCCCATGGCCGGGTCGGACCGGATTCGGCCACCCATGACTTCTGGAGGCTTACCGCCGTTGCCATACCGTTCTAGCATGCCGGAATGGCTCTTCCTCGTCTCAGCACCGCGGCACTGTTGCGCTACGCCGGCCTATTCACCTGGGCATGGGTCGGCTTGCCGTTGTTCTTCGACAGCGAGATCGAGAAAGGTTCCAGCGCCTATCTGGCTTGGTGGCTTGCGTATCTGGCCTTCGGCGCCTCCTACTGGGTGGTCTCGCACGAGCTGACCCGGGCCGCGCCAGGCCTGATCCGCCTGGTCCTGCTGGTGGTCATGAGCGCAACTCCGGCGGCGATCAGTCATTACAGCGAATCCGGTCTCGGTGGCGCCTTGCTCCTGGTCTGCGCCGGTGTCCTGCCGTGGTTGCTGACGCCGCTGCTGGGTTTGCTCTGGTTGATCGCCCAGAACCTGGTGCTCGTGCCCGTGTTCGCGATCCGGGATGACTTCACCATTTTGCATGCGCTGCTCCAGGTCGGCCTGTTCTTTGGCTACACCAGCTTCGTGTTCGTGACCGCCCTGGTCGCCAAGGGCCAGGCCACCGCGCACGAGGAATTACGCCGCCTGAATGCCGAATTGCGCGCGACCCGGGTGCTGTTGGCCGAGTCCAGCCGCGCCAATGAGCGGGTGCGCATCTCGCGCGAGCTGCACGATCTGATCGGCCATCACCTGACCGCGTTGTCGTTGAATCTGGAAGTGGCCAGCCATCGGACCGAGGGTGAAGCGCGCGCGCATGTCCGGCAGGCACAATCATTGACTCGATTGCTGCTCAGCGATGTCCGCGAGGTCGTCAGCGAACTGCGCAAGGATGTCGCGATCGATCTGAAAACGGCATTGGAGCGCCTGATGGAGGGCGTGCCGGGCATTCAGGTCCACCTTGACCTGCCGTCAGAATTCGTGATCGATGACGCCGAGCATGCCCAATTGTTGCTGCGCGCAGCCCAGGAGGCGCTGACCAATGCCATCCGGCACGGCAAGGCCCGCCATCTGTGGCTGGACCTCAGACATGAGCCGGACGCCGGCATCGAACTGCGCGCCCGCGACGATGGTGCCGGTTGCGATCAGGCCCAGGCCGGCAATGGCTTGATCGGCATGGCCGAGCGTCTGGCCCGGCACGGCGGCAGGCTCAGTTTCGACAGTGCCCCCGGACGGGGGTTTCACCTGCACGTCTTCCTGCCCACCGGACCCAGGCAACGGGGATCATGATCAGGATCACACAGCCAGTACACTTCTTCCGCGGCGCTGGTCGTTTTCCCGGCACCGCCAGCCAGTGGTCGCCAGCGCGGCCCTCTTCTCGCAAGGCAACAGGCCACCACCATGATTTCCGTTCTGCTGGTTGATGACCAGACCCTGGTCCGACAGGGTATCCGCAGTCTGCTGGAGCTGTCCGAGTCGGTGCGTGTGATCGCCGAGGCCGTCGATGGGGAGCAGGCGATCACCATGATTCCCGAGGTCAAGCCCGACGTCGTCCTGCTCGACATGCGCATGCCCGGCAAGTCCGGTCTGGAGGTGTTGCGTGCACTGTCGGCCGGCAATGTGCTGCCGCCGACCATCATTCTGACCACGTTCGACGACGACGAACTGGTGCTGGCCGGCCTCAAGGCCGGGGCCAAGGGCTACTTGCTCAAGGATGTGACCCTGGAACAGCTGGTCGAGGCGGTCGAGACCGTGGCCGGCGGTGGGTCGCTGATGCGGCCGGCGATCACCCAGCGTCTGCTGACCGGCCTGGACCGGATGCAGAACAGCTTTGCGAGCCTCGATCAACCGGACCCGTTGACTGAACGCGAGACCGAGATCCTGCGCCTGATGGCGGGTGGCTACAGCAACAAGGAAATCGCCAACTCATTGAATGTTGCGGAGGGAACGGTCAAGAATCACGTTTCCAACATCTTGTCCAAGCTCGGCGTACGGGACCGTACGCGGGCGGTGCTGAAGGCGTTCGAGCTCGGGCTGGTGTAAGTCTCAAGGGCCGGGCTGGTCTTCACGCATTGCCGTGGGAACGGCTCGCTTCGTCGGTTATTGGGGCGGAATGGCGCGCATGTGACGGCGGTCACGCCGGGACATTTGTTCAGCGCCCGTTGGCAATCGGCTCCGGCGCCGGTACCATTCCGGGTCGCTTTAAGCTTTGCGCACCCGGAGAGGATATCGATGCGTTTCATCAAGGAGTTGCTGCTGGCCGCGCTGATCACCGCGGTCTTCTTCGTGGTGCTGATGGCCCTGCTGCCCAGCCAGGTCACTGTCGAGCGCCGGGTAGAGATCCATCATTTTCCGGTCACCGTTACCGATGCCGTGCGCGGTTTCAAGCTGTGGCCGATCTGGACACCCTGGGGCAGTCGCGATCCTGGCGCCGTCTATACCTACAGCGAAAACCTGTATGGTCCTGGCGCCCGCGTCAATTGGCGTTCGAGCGACCCCTGGATCGGTGATGGCAGCCTGGAGATCGTTGATCAGAGCGCCGACCGCACTCGTACGGACTACCTGTTGACGGCGCCATTTCGAGGCGAGGACAAGCGCCTGCGCCTGACGCTGCGCGAGACTGAAACCGGCGCCATCGATACTACTTTGAGAGCCGATGTCGACTATGGCTGGGATCTGCTCGGACGCGTCAACGGCTTGTACCTCGATGCCCATCTGGGCGACAACCTGAATCGGGCATTGGTCCAATTGAAGGAAAAGATCGAGTCGCTGCCGGAGACCGGCGATTACTCCATCGACTACGAGGAGCACGTACCGATCGCGGTGACCATGGAGCCGAGGAATGTGCTCCTGATCAGCGGCCAGGCGGCGACCAACCTGGCGTATTCGATCCAGCCGACCGTGCTGCGCTTTACCGAAACCTTGACCGCAACGATCGACATCCGGCGCCTGACCCAGACCGGACCGCGACTGGCCGTGCTCAAGCGTTGGGGTCAGAACTACGATTTTGATGCCGCCATACCGATCCAGGAGACCCAGGTCGACGATCTGGTCGAGGGGGTCAGCATCGACACCATCGAAGGTGGCCTGTTCCTGAAAACCCTGGTTCGCGGTCCGCGCTGGGATCTGCCCCGCCATCGCGACATGATGGTCGCCTGGGCCGGTGCCAACGGCTACCACGTTCGCGGTCGCTTCATCGAGGAATTCCTCAACGATCGCATCGAGGGCAACAACGGCATCATGGACGCCGATCTGGAAACTCATATCTACTTGCCGGTCCAGTAGAGCGATCGGCTCGGATTCGAGCGGGAGGAGACGGGAGCCGAGGCTCCCGTTTCCGTTTGCTGTTGCCAAAAAAAGCCGGCATTCGAGTGGTCCGTCGGGAACTTTTTCGTTCCGCAAGGATCAACCGCCCGGGCCGGCCGGGGAGTGCCGGCATCCATTCCCATCCACTGACTAAAGTGCCCTGGTATCGGGAGAGCGCATGATCGAGATCCGCAACTTAAGTAAACGCTACGGCCAGCTGCTGGCCGTGGATGACATCAGCTTCCAGGTCGAACCCGGCCAGGTGCTGGGTTTCCTGGGGCCGAATGGCGCCGGCAAGTCGACCACGATGAAGATGATCGCTGGCTTCCTGACCCCGACAGCAGGTACCGTAAAGGTCGCCGGGTATGACGTCCAGGAGCAGCCGATCGAAGCCAAACGCTGCATCGGCTATCTGCCCGAGGGCGCACCCGGCTACGGCGAGATGACCGTGGTCGGTTTCCTGAACTTCATTGCCGATATCCGTGGCCTGGACGGCGAACGTCGGCGCCAGCGTCTGGATGAGGCGGTGACCAGACTGAATCTGCAACGCGTGCTTGATCAGAGCATCGAGACCCTGTCCAAGGGCTTCAAGCGCCGTGTCGGACTGGCCCAGGCGATATTGCACGATCCACGGGTGCTGATCCTGGACGAGCCGACCGACGGTCTGGATCCGAACCAGAAGCATGAAGTGCGTTCGCTGATCCAGGCCATGGCCAAGGACAAGATCATCGTCATCTCGACCCATATCCTGGAGGAGGTGCATGCGGTGTGCACGCGCGCGATCGTTATTGCCGGCGGCAAACTGCTCGCTGACGCGGCGCCGGCCGAACTGGAGCGGCGTTCGCGCTACCACGGTGCAGTGTCGCTGACGACACCGGAGACGCCGGTCGTGGTCGAGGCGCTGCGTGCGATGCCCGAAGTGTCCGAAGTCGAGATTGACCCCCAGGATGGCCGCGTGACCGCGTTTCCGAAGCACGACAAGCCCTTGTTTCCTGCCGTTAGCGAGCTGATCCGCAGTCGCGGTTTCGTGGTCGAAGAGCTGGCGCTGGAATCGGGTCGGCTCGATGAGGTCTTCCGGCAGATCACCGCGCCGGCGCAAGTGGAGAGGGTACGGGCATGAAATCACCGACGATCAGTGTGTTCAAGCGCGAGCTGTCCGGTTATTTCGCTACGCCGGTGGCTTACGTGTTCATCGCCATTTTCCTGATCCTGGCCGGGGCAATGACCTTCTACCTGGGCGGCTTCTACGAGCGCGGCCAGGCCGACCTGAGTTCGTTCTTCACCTTCCACCCTTGGCTGTATCTGTTCCTGGTGCCGGCGGTGGCGATGCGCATGTGGGCCGAAGAGCGCAAGAGCGGCACCATTGAATTGCTGCTGACGCTGCCGATCTCGATGACCCAGGCCGTGCTCGGCAAGTTCCTGGCTGCCTGGGCCTTCATTGCGATCGCACTGGTTCTGACCTTCCCGGTCTGGATCACGGTCAACTACCTGGGTAGTCCGGACAATGGCGCGATCTTCGCCGGTTACATCGGCAGCCTGTTGATGGCCGGAGCCTTCCTGGCGATTGGTGCCTGTCTGTCGGCAGCGACCCGCAACCAGGTGATCGCCTTCATTCTGACGGTCGTCGTGTGTTTTCTGCTGCTGCTCGCCGGCTTTCCGCTGGTGCTCGACGCGTTCAGTGGCTGGGCGCCGCAGGCTCTGGTCGATGGCATCGCATCGCTGAGTTTCCTGACCCATTTCAACGCCATCAGCAAGGGTGTCATCGACCTGCGCGACCTGGTGTATTTCGGGCTGATGATCGCTGCCTGGCTGTATGCGTGCACGATCGTCGTCGAGATGAAGAAGGCCGACTGAGGAGAGCATCGATATGTCCTTATTGAATCGTCGTTCGGCCACGTTCGGCACCCTGGCCCTGATCGGCGTGCTGCTGCTGGCCTTGCTGTTGATCAGCAATGCGTTGTTGCGCGGCGCGCGCCTGGATCTGACCCAGAACCGCCTGTTCACGTTGTCGGAAGGCACGCGCGAAATCGTCCGCGGTCTCGATGAGCCGATCCAGCTGTACTACTTCTTTTCCGACCAGGTCAGCGCCAGCCTGCCGCAAGGCCAGCAATTGCGGACCTACGCCAACCGCGTGCGCGAGCTGCTGGAAGAGGTTGCCGGCAAGTCCGGCGGCAAGATTCACCTGCGGGTGATCGACCCCTTGCCGTTCTCCGAAGAGGAGGACCGCGCATCCAGCTTCGGTCTGCAGCCGGTGCCGGTCAGCCAGTCCGGTGACAATCTGTTCTTCGGACTGGCTGGCACCAACTCCACCGATGGTCAGGCAGCGATCCCGTTCTTCCAGATGGACAAGGAAAGTTTCCTGGAATACGACGTCGCCAAGCTGATCCACGAGCTTGGCCAGGCCAGCAAGCCCGTGGTCGGCCTGATCACCAGCCTGCCGATGTCCGGCCAGTTTGACCCGAACAGCCGGCAGATGCCGCAGCCGTGGGTGGTGCTGTCGGAGTTGGAGCAGTTTGTCGAGGTACGCACGCTCGAAGCTGGCATTGGCCGCATCGATGACGAGATCGGGGTGCTGGTTGTCGTTCATCCGAAGACCCTGGACGATTCGACCTTGTACGCGATCGACCAGTTCGTGCTCCGCGGCGGTCGCCTGATGGTCTTCGTCGACCCGCTTGCCGAAACCGATGAAAGCGGCGCCGATCCGGAGAATCCGACTGCGGCGATGTTCGCCGACAAGAGTTCCGATCTGTCCCGGCTGTTCCAGGCCTGGGGCGTGGAATACGATCCCAGCCAGGTCGTGCTCGACGCCAAGTATGCCGCCCAGGTCAGCCTGCAACCGGGCCGACCGCCGGTGCGCCATCTGGGCATTCTTGCCCTGACCGCCGATGCCTTGAACGATTCGGAGGCGATCACCGGAGTGCTCAGCACGGTCAACCTGTCCACGACCGGTGCCATCGGCCTGAGCGAGAGCAGCGAGCTGGAACTGGTTCCGCTTCTGCAATCCAGCGGTGAGGCGATGCTCACTTCGGCCGACCAGCTCAAGTTCCTGCCTGATCCGAACGCGCTGTTTGCCGGTTTCCAGGCCAGCGGCGAACGCCATGTCATCGCCGGGCGACTGCACGGAGACTTTGTCACAGCATTCCCGGACCGCAGTGGCGATGGCCATCTGAGCCAATCCGAAGGCAAGGGCAACGTCGTGATCGTCGCCGATACCGATCTGCTCACCGACCGCTTGTGGGTACAGGTGCAGAATTTCCTGGGTCAGCGCCTGCTGAATGCGTTCGCCAACAATGGCGATCTGTTCGTCAACGCCGTGGATACCCTGGCCGGTTCCAGCGCCTTGATCGGGATCCGCGGTCGAGCGACATCGTCTCGGCCATTCACCACGGTACAGGAGATCCAGCGTGGCGCCGAAGAGCGCTTTCGTGCCACCGAGCAGCAGCTGCAGGAAGAACTGGGCGAGACCGAGCGCCGCCTGAACGAGTTGCAGACCAGTCGCAGCGAGACCGGAGCGCTGATCCTGTCCGACGAGCAGCGTCGCGAACTGGAGCGCTTCCGCGAACGGCAGATCGAGATCCGTCGAGAGCTGCGTCAGGTACGCCGTCAGCTCGACGCCGACATCGAGAGCCTGGGTTCGTGGCTGAAATTTCTCAACGTCTGGCTGCTGCCGGTCCTGCTCACCCTGGGCGTGGCCGGCGTCGTCTGGTTGCGCCGCCGCCGTCAGGCCGAGCGCGCCAGCGCGGCCTGAGTGGCAAGGAGATCGATCGATATGGACAGCAAGCGTTTTCCCATTCTGGCCGGCATTGCCGTGCTGGCCATCATCATCGCGGCGGTACTGCTCGGCCGGCGCGGACCGGAGGCCGAGGGCAGCTTGGTCGGCGCACCAGTCCTGCCCGGTCTGGCCGAACGGCTCAACGATGTCGAACGGCTGCGCTTCGTTCGCGCCGGCGCCCAGGAAGCGCTGACGGTGGAGCGACGGGAACATGGTTGGGTTGTCGCCGAGCGTGACGGCTATCCGGCGGATCCATCCAAGGTTCGGTTGTCGCTGATGAACCTGGGTGAGACCAAGCAGCTCGAAGGCAAGACTGCCAACCCGGAACGCTATGGCCAACTCGGCGTGCAGGACATCGACGCCGACGGCGCCACCGGCACCCGGATCGAAATCGACGGCGAAGGCGTCGAGCACCGGCTGATCGTCGGCAACCAGGCCAGCGGCGAGGGCACCTATGTCCGCCGCGCCGGCGAGGCGCAGAGTCTGTTGGCGACCGGCAACCTGGTGCCCGATCCCGAGGTCGGGCCGTGGCTGGAGCGCGTGATCACCGACATACCCTCCAGCCGCATTCGTGAGCTGGAATTGGCCAAAGACGACGCTCGTCCGCTGCGCGTGTACAAGGAAAGCTCGGATGATGCCAACTTCACCGTCGCCGACCTGCCGCGCGGCCGGGAAGTGATGTCGCCCTACGTCGCCAACGGACTGGCCTCGATGCTGTCCGGCCTGAATCTCGAGGATGTCGCCCGAGATCGCGAAGACGGCCACGGCGAGTTGCCGCTGCATCGAGCGACGTATCGGATGTTCGATGGTGTGGTGGTCGAACTGCAGGGCTGGCAGGAAGCCGAGAGCGCGGAAGGCGGTGCCGGTGATGGCCATATCCGGCTCAGTGCTCGTCTCGATCAAGAGCGGGCCAGGGAACACGTTCTTGGCGAATTGCAGGCCGAGCAGGATGCGATGCGTGCGGCCGTGGCAGCCGAGCGCGCTGCCGAAGGCGAAGTCGATGATGGGGCTGGCGAAGGTGCCGACAGCGAAGATGGCGGTGCTGGTGAAACGCCCGCCGACACCGAACTGCCGAGCATCGATTTTGAAGCCCGCAGCAGCGAGCGTCTGGCCGAACTCCAGCGCGAGGTCGACGAGATCAACGCTCGCGTCTCCGGCTGGCTGTACCGGATTCCAGCGTTCAAGTTCGCAAACCTCAGCAAGACCATCGACGACATGCTCAAACCGCTCGAATAGCCGCCATCAGCCGGCGCAACGCAGTCCGTTGCGCCGGCGATTCCGATCGCAGCCGCTACTCCAGCAACGCATGGGCCCGCAAGCGCTTGTCCATGCCGGCTGGCACCGTCCTCGCCGCTGATCTGCTACAAGGTCCCTTCGGCGGGTGCCGAGGCACCCGTTTTCGCTCGCCTCAGGATGTCGTGCCCATGTTTCGTACCTGTCTGGCCTCCCTGGCCGTCCTTACCGCCGCCTCCATTGCACACGCCGAAGCCATGAGCAACGAAGATCCGTACCTGTGGCTGGAAGAAGTCGAGGGCGAACAAGCCCTGGATTGGGTTCGCGAACGCAACCGTCAATCAACGAAGGTTCTTCAGTCCGATCCGGCGTTCCGAACGCTGGAAAGCGACCTGTTGGCGATCCTGGATTCCGACGAGCGCATCCCAGCCGTGAGCAAGCGCGGCGATTTCCTGTACAACCTCTGGCGCGACGCCCGCAATCCTCAGGGTTTGTGGCGCCGGACCACGATGGCCGAGTACCGCAAGGCTCGACCGGAATGGCAGCTGCTGCTGGACATCGATGCCCTGGGCAAGGAAGAAGGGGTGAACTGGGTCTGGAGTGGCGCCGATTGTCTGCGCCCGGACTACGAGCGCTGCCTGATCGCCTTGTCGCGCGGCGGCGCCGATGCCACCGTGACCCGCGAGTTCGATCTTGCCTCGCTCAGCTTCGTCGACGATGGCTTCAGCCGACCCGAGGCCAAGGGTGCACTGAGCTGGAAGGATGCCGATACGGTCTATGTCTATACCGATTTCGGCGACGGCAGCCTGACCAGCTCCGGCTATCCGCGCATCGTCAAGCAATGGCGGCGCGGCACGCCGATGGCCGAGGCCGACGTCGTTTATGAAGGCGAGGTCAATGACATGTACATCGCCGCCGGTCGCGACCATACACCGGGTTTCGAGCGCGACTTCGTCTCCCGCAGCATCGCGTTCTACAACGACGAACTGTATCTTCGCGGCGAAAACGGCGGACTGCGCAAGATCGAGGCGCCGAACTCGGCGAACAAGAGCGTGATGCGCGAGTGGCTGTTGCTTGAATTGCGCGAGCCGTACCAGGTCGGCGAAACGAACTATCCCGCCGGCAGCCTGATCGTCACTCGATTCGATGACTTCATGGCCGGCAAACGCCAATTCGAGGTGCTGTTCGAAGCCAGTGCGAGCACGTCGTTGGCCGGCTTCGCGCCGACCCGCAAGCACTTGCTTCTGAACGTGCTCGACGACGTCAAGAATCGGCTGTACGTACTCACGCCCGGCGACGACGGCTGGCAACGCCGGCCGCTCGAGGGTGCGCCCGCCCTGGGGACGGTCTCGGTTGCTGCGGTCGACGCCGATGAGACCGACGACTACTTCCTCACCGTCACCGATTACCTGACGCCGACCACCCTGATGATCGGCAGTGTCGGCGAGCCGCCGCAGCCGTTGAAGCGGCTGCCGGCATTCTTCGATGCCGACGGCCTGAAGATCAGTCAGCATTTTGCAACCAGCAAGGATGGCACTCGTGTGCCGTATTTTCTGGTTGCTCGCGGGGATATCGACGCCGACGGTCGCAACCCGACCTTGCTGTACGGGTACGGCGGTTTCGAGGTGTCGATGACGCCGGCCTATTCACCTTCCGTCGGCCGCGCCTGGCTCAGTCAGGGCGCGGTCTTCGTCGTGGCCAACATCCGTGGCGGCGGCGAGTACGGGCCGCGCTGGCATCAGGCGGCGCTAAAGGAAAACCGCCTGCGCGCCTACGAGGACTTCGCTGCCGTCGCCGAGGACCTGATCGAACGCAAGATCACCAGCCCCGCGCATCTTGGCATCCAGGGCGGCAGCAATGGCGGCCTGCTGGTCGGCAACATGATGGTGCTGTACCCGCAGTTGTTCGGAGCGATCGTCTGTCAGGTACCGCTGCTGGACATGCAGCGCTACCACAAGCTGCTCGCCGGCGCCTCGTGGATGGCCGAATACGGCGACCCCGACGATGCCGAGCAGTGGCGATTCATCCGGACGTTTTCGCCGTATCAGAACGTCGATGAAGGCGGGAAATACCCGCCGGTGCTGTTCACGACCTCGACCCGCGACGACCGTGTCCATCCCGGGCACGCGCGCAAGATGATGGCGCGCATGCAGGCTCAGGGTCATGACGTGCTGTACTACGAAAACATCGAAGGCGGTCACGGCGGTGCCGCCAACAACGCCCAGGCCGCGAAGATGCAGGCCCTGGCCTACACCTTCCTGCGCCAGCGTCTGTTTCCCGTCGAAGCGGACTAGGAGCCAGGGCGGTAGATGGCTTCCGATCTGCAACGGCGCCTCGCCATCGATTGCCCTCCCGAATGAATTGACTGTCAAGCGGAATCTCCATCAAACTAGTCATATGACTAGTTTGATGGAGGCTGCCATGCATGCTTGGCCGGTTCAAGACGCAAAAGCACGGTTTAGCGAGTTTCTCGATGCCTGTCTGTCGGAGGGGCCGCAAGTCGTGACCCGGCGGGGCGTCGAGACCGCGGTACTGGTGCCGTTGCACGAGTGGCGGCGCCTGAAACTGGCCGCTCGCCCATCCCTCAAGCAGCTGCTGCTTTCCGACCAGTCACGCGCAGACCTGCTGGTCCCTGCGCGCGGACGAGCCAATCGTCGGCCCATCAAACCGACTCGGTAGCGCGTGTATCTCCTTGATACCAATGTCGTCTCCGAGCTGCGGAAGCCGCGCCCGCATGGGGCGGTCGTGGCATGGCTGGAATCGATCGACGACAGTCAGTTGTTTCTGTCCGCCGTCACCTTGGGAGAGATTCAGGCCGGAATCGAGCTGACCCGAGAACAGGATGCTGACAAGGCAGGCGAGATTGAGGCCTGGCTTGAACAGGTGGTCGGCAGCTTCAATGTGTTGGCGATGGATGCAGCCGCGTTCCGCTGTTGGGCGCGGCTGATGCATCGCGAATCTGACACGCTCTATGAAGACGCCATGATCGCCGCGACTGCGCGCGCTCATGGACTTGTGGTCGTCACCCGAAACGTCGCCGATTTCGACATATTCGGTGTCGAGGTCTTCAACCCTTTCACGGCGGCAATGGGCTGAAATCGGCCCGGCACGCCGACATCGGAAAACCATGCGAGCAACGTCGTCCGGACGCAGAAACCGGACTTGGCGAACGGCGAACGCTTTGCAGGCTGTTGTTGTCGGTTGATCAGGCGCTTCGGCTGGCGTCGTCGGAATGACGGCGCTGGGCGTCGCGCAGGGCACCGGTACCGCTTTCGACGCGGTTTCGACCCTTGTCCTTGGCGCGATACAAGGCCCGGTCGGTGCGAATGAACAGGCCTTCCAGGGTTTCGCGACGCTGTAGCTGGGCGACGCCGATGCTGACCGTCACCTGCAGATGGCCGGCGAATCGGTGTTCGCTGATCAGTTCGCGCAGTTGTTCGGCAATCTCCTTCGCCTGTGCCAGGGCGGTGTTGCCGCAGACCAGGATGAATTCCTCGCCGCCCCAACGGGCAAAATGATCGTCACTGCGAATGTGATCGCTGACCAGGGAGGACAGTTCGCGCAGGACCTCGTCACCGACGGAATGGCCGTAGCGGTCGTTGATGGTCTTGAAGTGGTCGACGTCGAGCAGCAGCAGCGACAACGGCCGCTCCTTGTATTTCCAGGCGTGAAACGCCGAAGTCAGCGAGTCTTCGATTCCGGCGCGATTGTAGGCCCCGGTCAACGGATCTTTCTTGATCTTCTCCTCGAGCGTTCGGCTGCGCTGATCGAGCAGAACGTTGATTTCGGTCAGCTCTTCCTGACGCAGCTTGCCCGAGCGCACCGCCTGCTGCAGGGCATGGATGTGCACGGCCAGATAGGTGAGTGCGATGAGAATCCAGACGATGATGATCGCCAGGTACAGGTGCTCCGTGCTGAAGCGGGTGCCGACCAGCTCCAGCGCGTCGAGAGCAAAGACATGCTCGCCCGAGCGTAATCCCGAGCCAGTCTGGATCTCGATCAGGCTGACATTGGAGAAATCAATCGTGGTGTGCTCCATCTGCACCGGATAAAGCAGCAGCCACCAGTCGGCGACCCGGAAGTAGGCCAGCTTGACGTCCTCGAAGTCCGGTCCCTGTCCTACACTCATTTCAACCATGTTGTGCTTGGTCGAGCGGATCTCATCCGCCTTGGTATAGGCGGGATGCGCGTTGCGCAGGAATACGCGCACGGTTCGCGCGTCGCCCTGATAATGCAGCCGCAGATTGAAGTGGCTGTAGTTGGTCAGGTCGATGCCGTGAAGATGGTGGTCGGCAAAGTGGATCTGCATGCCGCAGAACGGGTAGTCGAAGTTTTCGTCCAGTTGGCAGCGCCAGCGCAGACGGTCGCGGTCGAGCCATTGCGTGATCGTGTTACCCCCGTCCTGGACATCCGAGTCGAGTTCAAAGCGAAACGCTTCGGCCCCCGGTGTGATCAGCAGGCGGGTCTCCAGCAGCGGTTGGTGCAGGAACAGCACGGCGATGGTGACGGCGACCAGGGCCAGGAGCAGCCGTTCCGGGGTGAGGCGCTTGGAGGTCTGCAAGGACTTCATTCGATGTCAATCCGGTGTCGAGCGCACTACGCTGGTTGCCGGTTCGGCCTCCTCCGTTGTCGAACCTCGCTGGGACAAACGCCAGCGAAGTCCGCTCTGCAGGTCGGACTCGACCTGGGATCGGCAACTTCGAGACGTATCCTGTCTCGCACAGTAGCGGCAGGGCGGTCGACAAGTACATCGAAAAACGCGTGCTTTTCGTGGTTGTAACCATTGTTTGCAAAAAACGCCGCGAAATCAGAGCTTTCACCCGGTTCGGCACCGGTTTTCGGTCTCCTGGGAGCCTGCGCGGCAGAAACGTTCGAGGCGAAACGGATGCCATCGTCATTGAGTG
>CAZFUH010000070.1:0-14197 GCA_964522235.1 uncultured Rhodanobacteraceae bacterium | reverse complement strand
CCGGCTATGTCCTCGACGGCGTGGTCGTCAATACCAACCTGCCGTGGCAGGTTTCGGTGGCACAGTTGCGCCAGGAGCTTGGCCTGCACTCGGTCTCCGTGGTCAACGATTTCGAGGCGGTCGCGCACGCCATTCCGAGCATCAAGCCAAGCGAGCGCACCATCGTCTCCACCGGCGAAGGCGGCGGCATCGGCGGTCGCCAACTGGTGGTTGGACCCGGTACCGGACTTGGCGCTGCGATCCGCGTGCCCGATCACGACCGGACCTTGGTACTGGCGACGGAAGCCGGCCAGGCTGCCTTCGCGCCGACCACCGAACTGGAGATCGAGATCCTGCGCCTGCTGCGGCGCAAGAGCTCCCACGTCTCGATCGAGCAGGTCGTATCCGGGCCGGGACTGATGAATCTCTACGCTGCGCTCTGTGCGCTTCGTGGTGAGGCGCCGAGTCTGAGCGAACCGGTACAGATCAGTCGTGCTGCGCTCGACGATGCGAAGTCGGCCGCGGCCCAGGCCTTGCATGCGTTCTGCGGCCTGCTCGGCAGCGTCGTTGGCGATCTGGTTCTGACTCTTGGCGCCCAGGGTGGCGCTTGGCTGGCCGGCGGCATCTTGCCGCAGTTGCGCGAGTTCCTGTTGCGCAGTGATTTCCGGCAGCGATTTCTCGACAAGGGCGCGATGCGCCCGGTACTGGAGCGGGTTCCGGTCTACCTGATCGAACACGGCCAACTGGGCGTGCTCGGGGCGGCGAACTGGCATCTGGACCATCAGCACGACGGCGGTTGAGCACGGCGAAGCACGGGTTCCCGCGGCACGAACGACGTTCGACCACGGGTCTGATCAGGCAAGGGAATCGGCATCGGCGCGACGGTGACCCCGTCGCCCCGGCACCGGCACACAGGACGGAGAGGGCACACATGAAGCACCGAAATCACAAGAGCATCCTGGCCGCAAGCATCATCGCCGGCCTGGGGCTGTCGGCGGCAACGCCGGCCTCGGGGCAAAGCCGCGACGAAGACCGCGCCCAGGATCTGGATACGGTCGTGGTCACCGGCATCCTGGGCAGTCTGCAGGAGTCGTTGAACACCAAGCGCAATGCCGATTCGGTGGTCGATGCCATCACTGCCGAGGATGTCGGCAAGTTCCCGAGCACGAATGTCGCCGAAGCGATGACGATCATCCCCGGCGTCACCGTCGACCGCGAGTTCGGCCAGGGCGAGCGGGTCAGCATTCTCGGCACCGATCCGGCACTCAACCGGACCCTGCTCAATGGCCAGACCATCGCTTCCGCTGACTGGTTCATCCTGCATGAGCCGGGTCGCACCTTCAATTACACCCTGCTGGCACCGCAGATCGTCGGCAGCGTCGAAGTGCACAAGTCGCCGCAGGCGCGGATGGACGAAGGCAGCATCGGCGGCACGGTCATCGTCAACACGCGCAAGCCGCTGAACATGGACGCCAACACCTTGTCCGGAGCCGTCGGCTACCTGTACAACGACCGCTCGCGCGAAGGCGATCCGCAGGGCTCGTTCCTGTACAGCTGGAAGGACGACAACGATCGCTTCGGCATCGCCTTCTCGGCGCAGCGGGCGACCGAGAACATCCGCCGCGACGGCATCGAATCCTACGGCACGGTCTCGGCCCTGGACTATCGTGATGGCCAGGGCGGTGGCGGCTCGATCAACAACCGGCCGCCGGACTGGTCACGACCGCCGAACGCCGATGGCAGCCAGCCGACCCTGCCGCCGAGCTGCACCGGCGCCTGCGCCGACACCATTGAAGCCAACCTCGGTGCTCGTGGCCCGAACGCGCTGAGCGCCTCGTTCTTCGAGCAGGAGCGCAAGCGCACCAGCTATACCCTGGCGGCGCAATGGCGGCCCACCGATGAGCTGGAATTCGAGTTCAACCTGCTCAACATCGACGCCAGCTACCACAACACCAACCAGTCGATGTTCGGGTTCATGGGCAATCCATGGAACTCGCTGATGCGGCTGGACGATCTGACCGTGCGCGATGGCGTCATCAGCAACGCGCATTTCACCAATGCCCTGAGCGTGCTCGACGTCCAGCATCGACAATCGACGGTCAAGACCGACTCCTATGACCTCAAGGGCGGCTGGACCGGTGAGCGCTGGTTCGTGTCCGCCCATGTCGGCACCAGCAAGGCCACCGGCGGCACCGATCGCCAGCTGTTCGGCGAGTTCCTGAACTGGTCCAACTACAGCTACGACATCAGCGGCGCGCCCGGGCGACCGGGCAGCATCAGCTACGACAACGGCAACGTGCTCAACAACCCGGATGCGTTCCGCGTCGATGGCGGCTGGGGTCAGGATCCGAGCAGCCCGGCTACCTGGAATCCAGGCTGGGGTGGCAACGTGGTGTCGAAGCCGACCAGCGATCGCGAGCGCTATGGTCAAGTCGATTTCGGTCTCGATCTCGACGCTCTGGTGAATCGCCTGCAGTTCGGCTTCAAGCGCCGCGAGCATGAAACCGCACAAAGCATGTCCGGGGTCTCCCTGGCCTCGGTGCTCGGCTACGGTGACGCGCCGGCCTCGATGTTCAATCCGCGAACCGTACCGGGCAACTATCTGAGCGGTTTCAGCGGCGTCAATGACCAGATGCGTGGCCGCTTCGTCATCGACGGCAACGCGATGGCGGACTGGATCCTCAGCGGTGTCTGGCTGGCGCCATGGCAGACCATGCCCGTGCCGGGTACGTTCAACGATCCCAGTTTCGTCGCCGCGACCTGGACCGTGAACGAAGACATCGATGCCTACTACGGCCAGGCCGATTTCAGCGGCGACCGGCTGCGCGGCAACTTCGGTGTCCGCTACGTCCGCACCGAGTCGACCAATGACAGCTGGGCCTGCACCGCAGGCATCGCACCCTGCCCGGCGGATGGCTATGAGCCGGTTCGCGAACGGCGCTCGTACAACAACACTCTGCCCAGCTTCAATATCGCTTACGACGCCAGCGAGGACATCGTGCTGCGCTTCGCCGCTGCCAAGGTGATGGCGCGTCCGAACTATTCGGACATGTCCAGCTACCTGTGGCTGGGCGATCAGACCCTGACTGGCGGCGGCGGCAATCCCGACCTGAAGCCGTATCGCTCGAGCAATTTCGATGCCTCCGCGGAATGGTACTTCGCCAGCAACGCGATCCTGGCCGCATCGGTGTTCTATCGCGACATCGACGACTACATCCTGGTCACGACCCGGCCGGAGCAGCATTGGAACCAGGCCCAGGGCATGGTCACCACCTACCAGGTCGCGCGCCCGGACAACGCCGGCACGGCCGAGATCAAGGGCTACTCGCTGGCCTTTCAGCAGACCTACGACAACGGCCTCGGCGTGGTCGCCAACTACACCTATGCCAACGGCAGTTCCAGCACCGGCGCGGCGCTGCCGTACAACTCCAAGCACCAGGCCAATATCAGCCCGTTCTTTGAGCGCGGGCCGATCACCGCGCGCCTGAACTACGCCTGGCGGTCGTCCTACTTCACCAATATCGACCGCGGCGACCTCATGTATGCGCGTGCGTTCCGGACCCTGGATGCATCGTTCGGGTACCGCTTCACCGATCAGATCAGCCTGTCGCTGGATGCGATGAATCTGCTCGATTCCGAGTACTACGCCTATGCCAATGTCGAAGCCCTGCCGCGCGGCGTCTACCGCAGCGGTCGACGCTATGTTGCGACCTTGCGCTATCAGTTCTAGAAGCGGTTCTCCCGGCCGCCGGCGACGGGTTGATGCGGGACTGCGCTCGCAGCCCGTCGCCGGGACAGGCTGAAACAGCGCCAGCGCCAGCGACACGGCGCGGCGGCGGCAACGTCCGCCCGCCGCGCCATCCGATCGATCTTTGCGACAACCATGGACTGCCGATGAACCACTCTCGACAAGCACAGCGTATCGGCATCCGCGCGATGATCCTGGTCGGGATCATCGTGCTGACGGCCTGTTCCACTCCGGCCACGCCTCCCGAACCGGCGCGTCCGAGCGCTTCGATCGCCCTGATCCCCGCGCCGCTGTCGCTTCGGGTTGGCACCGGCGTGTTCGTGCTCGATGCCGGGACACTGATCTACGCGGACGACGATCTCGCCCGGCAGGCGGCGACCCACTTCATCGACTACCTGGCCGACCACAGCGGCCCGAGACTGGCGCTGGCCGCGGTCGGCACGCCTGCACACGACGGCATCGTATTCGCCATCGCCGCCGGCAGCAGCGATTCCACCGAGGCCTATCGCTTGCGGGTCGAAGCTGACCAGGTACGGATCGATGCCGCGACCGATGCCGGATTGTTCTACGGCGCCATGAGTCTGTGGCAGCTGCTGACCGACTCCGGCGACGGCCGCTACCTTGTGGCAGCCGTCGACATCGAAGACGCGCCACGCTTTTCCTGGCGTGGCCTGATGCTGGATTCGGCACGCCATGCCCGGACCATCGACGAGATCAAGCGCCTGCTCGACGTCATGGCGCAGCACAAGCTCAACCGGTTCCACTGGCACCTGACCGACGACCAGGGCTGGCGCATCGAGATTCGCGGCTATCCACGCCTGACCGAAGTCGGCGGTTGTCGCGTGCCACTCGGCCGCGCCGGTCGCGATCCGGACAGCGGTTACCCGCAGCCGTACTGTGCCTGGTACAGCCAGGAGCAGATCCGCGAGATCGTCGAGTACGCAGCCAGCCGCTACATCACCGTCGTTCCGGAAATCGACATTCCCGGCCACGCCCAGGCCGCGGTGGCCGCCTATCCGGAGTTCGGCGTGCTCGACCAGCCGCTGCCGGTATCCTCGGAGTGGGGCATCCACACCGTCCTGTTCAACATCGAGGAGCCTACGTTCGATTTCCTGCACGCCGTGTTCGAGCAGGTGATGGAGCTGTTTCCCGGCCCGTTCATTCATGTCGGCGGCGACGAGGCGGTCAAGGATCAATGGCGGGCTTCTGCGCACGTCCAGCAGCGCATGCGCGAACTGGGTCTCGACGACGAGGACCAGCTGCAATCGTGGTTCCTGCGCCGGATCGGCCGGCAGATCGAGGCCGCCGGCCGGCGTGTGGTCGGCTGGGACGAGATCCTCGAAGGCGGCCTGCCCGGCGATGCGACGGTGATGTCCTGGCGAGGCTACGACGGCGGCATCGAGGCCGCGCGCCTGGGCCACGACGTGGTCATGTCACCATACAGCGATCTCTACTTCGACTACCTGCAGAGCACGTCGGCGAACGAAACCCCCGGACGGCCGTCGCCGCTGATCACGCTGCGCAAGGTCTACGACTACGAGCCGGTCCCGCCCGAACTCGACGCGGACCAGGCCCGGCACATCCTCGGCGCCCAGGCGAACGTCTGGACCGAGCACCTGCGGACCCGCCGCTGGGTCGAGCAGGCGCTGTTCCCGCGCGCGGCCGCGCTCGCGGAAAGCACCTGGTCGGCACCGGAACGGCGCGACTGGAACAATTTCCTGGAGCGACTGCCGGAGCAGCTGGCGCGCTACCGTCGACTCGGTGTCGACTACGCCACGACCGCGTTCGAGGTCGGCATCTTCCCGCAGGCCGATGCCGCCAACGGCAACCACGAGTTCGTCCTGGCCAGCCAGACCGGGCTCGGCGAAATCCGCTACAGCCTCGACGGCAGTGAACCGGACGCACGATCGCCGCGCTACGAAGAACCCCTGTCGCTGACGCTGCCGGTCGATATCCGCGCCAGCGCCTTCGTCGACGACCGTGCCCTGGCACCGACGACCCGGCTGCACCTGAATCAAGACACCCGGCACCGGCGCGGCAACGAAGAGCTGCCGCCCTGTGCGCCGGGACTGCCGCTGCGCCTGGAGGGCGATGGCCCGCCCGGCGCCGAGCGGGCCGCGTATACGGTCGACATCTTCAATCCATGCTGGCTGTACCGGCAGGCGCCGCTGACCGAGGCGATGCAACTGCGCGTCCGGGCGAACCGGATGCCATACAACTTCCAGCTCTGGAAGGACGAGGCGCATCGCCGGTCGCGGCCGGTCACGCACAGCCACGGCGAATTCGAGATCCGGGCCGGCTGCGACGGCGATCTGCTTGCGCAGGTGCCCTTGCCGGCACAGGCCGGCGACGACGGCTACATCGAGCTCCAGGCACCGCTGCCGGCACGGTCGGACCCGGTTGACCTGTGCCTGTACTTCACCGGCGATACCCGGCCGGACTACTGGTTGCTCGTCGAGGCCGACCTGCGCCCGTAGTCACGTCAGGAGGAAAGCCGAGCAAGTTCGGCTCTACAGGAGCACGCTGCGTCTCAGCGGATGCATCGACGGCCGCAGCAAGTGCGGTATCCGGCTTGGTGTCCGATGTTGTTGCTGTTCAGATGCAGCGTTGTTCTCGATATGCAGGTCGCTGAGAGTGTTGCCCAGCGCACGCCACGGCATACCGAAACGTGTCAACTGGAGTCTGCTAGCGCCTCGCGCCAGCCGAAACGGCCGAGCACGGTGTCCCAGGTCGCATCCAGCGGCGCCTGCAGCCGCAGCAGGCGCGGTTCCGCCGGATGCCGGATGACCAGCCGCCACGCATGCAGGAGCATGCGATGACTGTTGAAATGCTCGCGAAACAGCCGATTGTGCTCGCCGCGACCCAGGGTGCTGTCGCCGACGATCGGGTGGTGAATATGGTGCAGATGCCGGCGCAGTTGCCGGTAGCGACCGGTCAGGGGTTGCAGCTCGAGCAGACTGTAGCGCTGTTGCGGATAGCGGCCCAGGGCGATCGGCACCTCGATCATGCCCCGGCGCCACCACCGGGTCAGCGCCGGTTTGCGTTCACCCTGCATGCCGCCGACCGTCAACGGGTAGTCGATCTCTCCGCTTTCGTCCGGCCAGCCGCGCACGACCGCCAGGTAGCGCTTGTCGACTTCGCGCGCCATCAGACGCTCGCCGAGCGCTGTCGCGATCGCGCGGTCGCGGGCGACCAGCACCAGACCGCTGGTCGCGCGATCCAGTCGATTGACCAGGTACAGCCCGCCGCCGACCTGTGCCCGCAGGCGGTCGATCAGGTAGTCGTCGTCGCGGGCGATCATCTTGCTACGATGCACGGCCAGTCCAGCCGGCTTGTTTACCGCCAGCAGATGGGCGTCGCCATGGACGATGGTGATCGTGGTCTCGGGCGTCGTCATCGCCCCAGCGTAACCGGTCGCGACGGTGGTCGGGTCTGTCGCGACCGGGGTCGATGTCCGTACACTGCCGCTTGCACCCTCGAACCACGCAGCCGCGTGCGCGACCATTCGGAGCAGAAAAGTGACCGTCAGCGAACGCAAGCGTCCCGAACTCGATGACGGCCAGCCGCGCCTGGCCGTGCTCATCGATGCCGACAATGCCCCGCCTTCGGTGGTCGAAGGCCTGCTCTCGGAAGTCGCACGCTTCGGTGTCGCCAGTGTCAAACGCATCTACGGCGATTGGACCTCGACCCGGCAGAGCCAATGGAAGCGCGCCCTGCTCAAGCATTCGATCAACCCGGTCCAGCAGTTCGCCTACACCAGCGGCAAGAACGCCACCGACAGCACCTTGATCATCGACGCGATGGATCTGATGTACACGCGTCGCTTCGATGGCTTCTGCCTGGTCTCCAGCGACAGTGACTTCACCCGCCTGGCGCAACGCCTGCGCGAGGAGGGATTGCTGGTTCTCGGTTTCGGCGAACGCAAGACGCCGGAGCCGTTCGTCGTCGCCTGCGACAAATTCATCTACACCGAGGTGCTGGTGCAGTCCGCCGGTGCCGAACCGGCCTCCGGCGCCGACTCGGCATCTTCACCAGCAGGCAACACGGCCGGCCCGGCAGCGAAGACCCCGGCGAAGAAGAAGACCGCCGCCCAGGACAAGCCGGAGATCCCGCTCGGCCTGATTCTGCAGGCGATCGACGATGCCGCGGATGACGACGGCTGGGCCTATCTCGGCCCGGTCGGCAGCTATCTGACCAATATCCGCCCCGATTTCGACCCACGCCTGTATGGCCATCGCAAGCTGAGCGCGCTGCTGAAGGCGTGGCCGAAGCACTTCGAACTCCGCGAGCGGCCAACGCCCGACGGCGGCGGCCGCGTGATCACGGTGCGCGAGCGGCGCACGGACTGAGAGGCCTCGAGGTGTCTGAGCGCGATGTCGTCATCATCGGTGCCGGCCACAACGGCCTGACCTGCGCCGCCTATCTGGCTGCGGCCGGTCTCAAGGTCACGGTGCTGGAACGACGCGGCATCGTCGGCGGCGCTGCGGTCACCGAGGAGTTTCATCCCGGCTTCCGCAACTCGGTCGCGTCGTATACGGTGTCCCTGCTGCAGCCGAAGGTGATCGCCGACCTGGGCCTGCACGAGCACGGCTTGCGCATCGTCGAGCGGCCGCTGTCGAATTTCCTGCCGCTGCCCGATGGCCGCTATCTGAAGCTGGGCGAGGGCCGCAGCGCTGCCGAGTTCGCCAAGTTCTCCCGACGCGACGCCGATCGTCTGCCCGCCTATGGCGCAAACCTGGACGCAATCGCGGCCGTGTTGCGGGGTCTGGTACTGGAAACGCCTCCGAACGTAGTCGAAGGCGGCTGGCTGGCGGCGCTGCCCGAGCTTTGGAAATCGGCGCGTTTGGCGAAACAGCTGCGCCCGCTCGGGCTCGACGGCCAGCGCGAACTGCTCGACCTGTTCACGCTGTCGGCAGCCGAGTATCTGGAGCGCTGGTTCGAGAGCGAGGCGGTGAAGGCCGTATTCGGTTTCGACGGCATCGTCGGTCACTACGCCAGCCCGTATACGCCCGGCTCCGCCTATGTCCTGCTCCATCACGTGTTCGGCGAGGTCAATGGCAAGAGCGGTGCCTGGGGCCACGCGATCGGCGGCATGGGCGCGATCACGCAGGCAATGGCGCGCGCGTGCGGCGCCCGCGGTGTCGAGATCCGCACCGACTGCGGCGTGCGCGAGGTCGTCGTCGAGCGCGGCCGTGCCAGCGCCGTCGTCACCGAAACCGGCGAGCGCGTGTCGGCCCGCTGTGTGGTATCGAATCTCAATCCGCGCCTGCTGTTCCAGCGCCTGCTGGATCCGGCCGTTCTGCCCGCGGAGTTCCTGGCCCGGATCGAACACTGGCGCTGCGGTTCGGGCACATTCCGGATGAACGTCGCGTTGAGCGAACTGCCCGACTTCAGCGTCCTGCCCGGCAAGACCGCGGCCGAGCACCACGGCGCCGGCATCATCCTGGCGCCGAGCCTGGACTACATGGACCGTGCCTACCTGGATGCGCGCGCTGACGGCTGGTCGCGGCAGCCGATCGTCGAGATGCTGATTCCCTCGACCCTGGACGACACCCTGGCACCGCCGGGCGCCCATGTCGCGAGCCTGTTCTGCCAGCAGTTCGCGCCCGAGCTGCCCGATGGCAGCAGCTGGGATACACAGCGTGAGCTTGCCGCCGACCGAATCATCGATACCGTCAATACCTGGGCGCCGAATTTCAAGGCCGCCGTGCTCGGCCGGCAAATCCTCAGCCCGCTCGATCTGGAGCGCAGCTTCGGACTGGTCGGCGGCGACATCTTCCACGGCAAGCTCAGCCTGAACCAGTTGTTCTCGGCCCGGCCGATGCTCGGCTATGCCGACTACCGGACTCCGATC
Organism: uncultured Rhodanobacteraceae bacterium; assembly: GCA_964522235.1. Lineage (GTDB taxonomy): Bacteria > Pseudomonadota > Gammaproteobacteria > Xanthomonadales > UBA2363 > Pseudofulvimonas. Next base: position 4,616 of record CAZFUH010000070.1, on the reverse strand, counting down.
CGCGGCCTGTACCAATGCGGAGCCGGCACCCATCCCGGCGGCGGCGTCACCGGCGCCCCCGGCCACAACGCCGCCCGGGAGATCCTGCGCGACCGCCGCCGACGCTGAGCGCGTTTCTCTGATCCCTGACCGGTCAACAGCACGTACGCCCAGACAAGGGCTGCTTTCGCCCTGCCATTGCCCACAGGAGAACCCCATGTCTGCGCGTACACAACCCCTGCTCGCCGTGGCCTTGCTGGCCTTCGCCAGCGTTGCCTCGGCTGCCACCTTCACCGCGAACCGGTCGGAGGACTTACCCGACTCCAATCCAGGCGATGGCGTCTGCCAGGCATTTCCCGCCTTTCCCGGCGGCGGCCAATGCACCTTGCGCGCCGCGATCATGGAAGCCAATGCCCTGGGCGGCAGCCATACGATCAATCTCGAATCCGGTCGCACCTACACGATAACCCGACAGGGCGTCGACGACACCGCCGTACTCGGCGATCTGGACCTCAACGGATCTTCGCTGACCATTCAATGTTCGCCCTGCAGCGTCCAGGCTGTGGTCAACGCCAACGGCATCGATCGCGCCTTCGATGCGCATAGCGGGACCGTGATCCTGAGCAATTTCGAGATTGTCCAGGGCAACACCCTCGGCCCGAATGGCGGCGCGATTCGCGCCGGCGCCGGTGTCACCGAACTGCGCCTGGTCAGTATGCGCATCCACGGCAACTATGCAGAGGGTGATGGCGGTGCCGTGCATACGGCAGCCGCACAGACGACGGTGTCGAATTCGGAGTTGTTCAACAATCGCGTTGACGGACAAGGTTCGGCAATCTTGGCCGTTGGTAGCGGCCAACTGAATCTGCGCGAGACCGCACTTCACGGCAACGAGCACATCGACGGCAGCAGCAACCCGGTCGATACGGTGCGCCTCTCCGGCGGTGGCGCCGCGCTACGCAACAGCACGATCAGCAGCAATGGCGGTGTCGGACTGCGCGCCGTCGATACCAGCTCCGCGGTCAGCCTGCGCAATGTGACGATTGCCGGCAATCTCGGCTTCGGCGTCGAATTCGTCAACACTCTTCCGCACCCGGTCGTGATCCGAAACTCGATCATCGCCCGCAATGTCCAGAATTGCTCGATGGTCAATTCGACGGTTCAGGGCGACGGCTACAATCTGTACTCGGACAGCAGCTGCAATTCCATCGCAGGGGCAACCGATCTGGTCAACATCGACCCGCTGCTGACGCCGTTGAAGCGACGTTCCCAGGGCCAGCCGCGGACGTCGTTGCACTGGCCGAGTCGCTACAGTGCGGCACTGAGCTCGGGTGCACCGGACCAGTTCGGGGACCTGGCTTGTGAGGACGCCGACCAGGTCGGCGAGGGCCGGCCGCAGGCGTTCAATGGGATGCTCGGTTGCGACATCGGTGCGGCTGAAGTGCCCGAAGACGCGATCTTCTTCGACTCACTGGAAACACTGTAGGCAATAGTCCTAAGCAGTTCAGCGTTCACCCGCCCGCGGACAGCTCGCGATGAAGAAAAGCTTTCGCGGCGCGGGTGTCACGCTTGATCGTCGGTTCGGAGACGCCGAGCAGTTCGGCGATGTCCTTGACCTCGAGGCCGGCGAAGAAGCGCAGCTCGACGACCTTCACCAGCCGCTCGTCGAGACCGGCGAGCTTTTCCAGGGCCTTGTCGATCGCCAGCAGATGCTCGGCCTGGGCATCGATCGGCAATGCCTGGCCATCGAGCGCATCGAGATCGACATGCTCGGCGCCACCGCCGCGGCGCTCGGCCAGACGCGCACGGGCGTAGTCGATCACTACCTGGCGCATCGCCCGAGCCGCGGTGGCGTAGAAATGCACCCGGTTCTCATAATCAAGTTCGGTGCGATCGAAGAGCTTGAGGTAGGCTTCATTGACCAGGGCGCGGGTGTTCAAGGTTCCACCGCGCCGATGCCGTGCCAGTTCAGCACGGGCGATGCGCAGAAGATCGTCATACACCAGGGCGACGAAGCGCTCGCGACCTTCGGGGTCCTTGGCTTCGTTCAAGGCACGGGTGATCGCCGGCGAGATCTCGTTCATGAGGCCATGGTAGCGCCCATGCAACGGAAAGTGTACAGATTGTCGAAGCTGGAAGGTCGGCGATGATGCCAGCGCCGGAAGTCCGGCGCTGGCAGTTGGCGCGGGCGCTGTTCGAGCGCCTGGTCGACGATCCGTCCGAACACTGGACGGAACGCTTGCTCGCAGCCTGTCCGGATGACCCAGGACTGCGCCAACAGGTGCTGGTTCTGCTCAGCGCCGACAGCGCTGTCCGGCGCGCCCCGGGCCGTCTGCCAGTTCGCGTCCCAGACCTGCTCGCTGAGCTGCTCGACCTGGCCGGGCAGGACCGCGAAAGTACCGAACGACTTCCGAACTACGGTGGTGCTGCGCTATCGTCAGCGAAGACGGTGCCGGCCGGGTTGGGGGTCGAGATGGATGCAGAATACTGGCAACGTGTACGAACACTGTTCGATCTCGTCGCCGACCAGCCATCCGAAACCTGGTCGCAACTGCTGGCGGCGGCCTGTCCGGACGAACCGGCGATGGTCGAAGAGGTGCTGACCCTGCTTGCCGCCGATGCCGAGGTCGCTGACCGCCAGACTCGTTTGTCCGAGCAGATGCCCGAGCTGGTCGGAGATCTGGGCGACGAGTTCGAACGTCAGACACCGGATCGTTGGCTCGACCAGCGACTGGGTGCCTGGCGTCTGTTGCAGTGCATTGGCCGAGGCGGCATGGGGCGGGTGTATCGCGCCGAGCGCGACGATGGCGAATTCCGGCAACAGGCGGCCTTGAAGCTGATCGGCCAGGGGGCCGATCATCACGAGGTGGTGCAGCGGTTCCGCGCCGAGCGGCAGATCCTGGCGAGCCTGCGCCATGCCAATATTGCCGGCCTGATCGATGGCGGTGTCAGCACTGACGGTGTCCCCTGGTTCGCCATGGAGTACGTCGAAGGCGCGCCAATCACACACTGGTGCGACCGGCAACACGCGTCGATCGAGCAGCGCCTGCGACTGTTCCTTTCGATCTGCGCAGCCGTCGGCCATGCTCATGACCGCCTGGTCATTCACCGCGACCTCAAACCCGGCAATATTCTGGTTGCCGACGATGGCCAGGTGAAACTGCTCGACTTCGGCATCGCCAAGTTGCTCGACGCCGATGGCGATGACACCACGGCGCGGACCGGCACCGCCATGCGCCTGTACACGCCCGAGTACGCCGCCCCGGAACAGGTGCGCGGGGATTGGCCGACCACCGCCGTGGACATCCATGCCCTGGGCCTGGTCCTGTATGAACTGCTGACCGGCTGCGGACCGTATCGGCCCACCGGCTCCGGGTCGGCGGCTTTGGCCCAGGCCGTATTGACCCAGGAGCCCCAGCGCCCAAGCACGGCGTCGTTGCGTGATAGCGAGCACACCAGCAACGGCCGGATCGATCTGCGCGAACGTGCAGCTCGTCGTTGCCTGAGTCCGCAGCGCTTGCGACAACGACTGCGCGGCGACCTTGACGCGATCGTGCTCAAGGCCCTGCGCAAGGAACCGGAACAGCGCTATGCCAGCGTACGCGATCTGGCTGCCGATGTACGCGCTGTGCTCGAGCACCGGCCAGTCGCAGCTCGACTCGGCAACCGGCGTTATCAGTTGCTGCGCTTTCTGCGCCGCAATGCCATCGCTGTGATTGCCTCGGCCGCCGTCGTGCTGGCCCTGGTCAGCGGTCTGGCAGCGGCGCTGTGGCAGGCGCAGCAGGCGCGCGTGCAGCGCGATCTGGCACAGTCCGAAGCGCGCAAGTCCGAACAGGTTCTCGAGTTCATGTTCGGTGTCTTCGATGGCGCCGGCCCTGGGCGCAATCAGGGCGGCGATGTCACCGCGCGATCCTTGCTCGCTCGCGCCAGTGCCCGGATCGGCGGTGATCTTTCCGAGCAGCCGATGGTGCGCGCCGCCCTGCTCGAGGCCATGGCGCGCGCCTACAGCGGCCTGGGTCTACCGGCTGATGCGCTGCCGCTGACCGAGCAGGCGCTGCAACTGCGCCGGAAGATGGGCGATCGTCATGCTCTCGGCCGCAGCCTGATCCTGCATTCGACCAGCCTGCAGAACCTGGCCCGTTGGCCGGAGGTGCTGCCGGTGCTGAACGAAGCCGAAGGGTTGCTCGACCCGGAGCAACCCGGAACGCCGCTATTGCACGCAGAGATCGACGAAAGAATCGCCTTGGCCCTGCTCGCTGACGGCGTCTTCGAACAGGCGGAGCAACGGTTTCGCAGCGCCTGGACGGTCTACTCCGAACACCTGCCGATCGAACACGAGCGCCGCGTTGCCGCCGCGATGGGACTGAGTCGAGCATTGGCCGGTCTAGGGCAGCACGATCAGGCTGAAGCTTTCTTCGTTCCGATCGTCGACCATTTGCGTCAGGCCGGCACCGAGCATGCTGGGATATTTCTGTCTGCACTGGATACCTACGGCCAGTTGCTGTTTCGACAGCAACGCTGGCCGGAAACCGAGCAGGTCCGCGAGGAAACCCTGGCATTGGCCGAGAGCTACCATGGCGTCGACGCCTGGCGCACCCTGATCGCCAGCAACAATCTCGGCGTCGCGCGCCTGCGCC
>CAZFUH010000069.1:0-14323 GCA_964522235.1 uncultured Rhodanobacteraceae bacterium | reverse complement strand
ATCGCCAGGAGCTTCACCCTCAAACCCCCGCCAAGTGCGGGGGTTTGTCTTTGCGGACTGGGAAAGTTCGGCAACGGCCCATCGGAGCATCATCGAATGGCGGTCGTGGTCGTGGTTTCTGTTAGTCTTGCCGGCTTGATCATGCCGAGTTGGGCGCCGCCGCGGCGACCACCAACGCCGCTGCCACCCCCGGGATATGCGCATCGCCCTAGATTCGACCGAGCTTGCTCGCTGGACTTCACCGATCCTGGTGACGTCCGCTGCTGCGATCTGTGTCTGGCTGTCGATTCGCTTGTTGTCAGGTCTGATCGATCATCTGTTGACCGGTCCAGACGCAAGTCCGACCGGCGCGGCGGCAACCGCCAGCTGGACCCAGGCACAGCCGGAGTCTCTGGCCCGCTGGCACCTGTTCGGCAGCGCCTTTTCAGCTGCGGATCTGCGCAGCCCGGTTGATGCACCGGAAACCAGTCTGGAACTGACCCTGGTTGGAACCCTTGCCGACAGCGATCCGGCCGCCGGCGTCGCAATCATTGCAGCCGCCGATGGCCGACAATCGGCCTATCGATCCGGTGCCAACCTGCCCGGGGGCGCTCGGCTGCGGTCGATCCACAGCAATCATGTCGTCTTGGTGCTCAATGGGCGCGACGAGGTGCTGCGTCTGCCGCGTGAACTGGCTCAATCTCCCGCAATACCGGCCGCCGGCGCCACTGCGCCCGGCTCGGGGCACGCTCCAGCTCGAAGCGGAGGCACTCCGATTGCGCCGGTGGCGGTCGCCGGCCTGGAAACTGTCGACTGGACCTCGGTCCAGCAGCAGATGCGCATCGACCCGGCTGAACTTGCGCGCCAGGTTCGGATCTTGCCCGTATTCGAGGGCGGCCAGATGGTCGGCGTGCGTCTGAGCGGCGGAGCCAACACCCCGTTGCTGGCCAAACTCGGCCTTCGCCCGGACGATGTCATCGTCGCGGTCAACGGCGTGTCGGTGCTCGACACCGGTCGCGCCCACCAGGTCATTACCGCCGTCGCGAGTGCCGAGCGCGCAACCGTAACCATCCGCCGCGACGGCCGCGAAGAAACCCTGAATGTGAGCCTGCAATGATTCGAGTCCATGGCCCCATCCTGCGCCTCTGCGCCCTGGTTCTGCCGCTGCTGCTGATGCCTCTTGCGCTCTCGGCTCAGGACGAGCCGCCGAGAGCCGTGGTCAATGACGGTCGGCAGATCCTGAACCTGAAAAATGCCGACATCAATGTCCTGATCGCGACGGTCGCGGAAATCACCGGGCGCAACTTCATCGTCGACCCGCGCGTCGAAGGCAAGGTCACCGTGATCACTTCGGAGCCAATGACTCCGGCGGAGATCTACGACACATTCCTGTCGGTGCTGCGCGTAAACGGCTTTGCTGCAATCCAGAGCGGTCGACTGGTCCGGGTCGTACCCGATGCGGTTGCGCGGCAATTCGACAGCGATCCGGAGACCCCAGGAACCACGGCTGCCGACTCGATGGTGACCAGGGTCATCGCGGTGCACAACGTCAGCGCTCAGGAACTGGCCGATCTGCTGCGACCACTGCTGCCACAGGCCGCGCAACTGGCCGTACACGAGAGCAGCAATGCGATCATCGTCGCCGATCGGGCCGGCAACGTTGAACGTATCGAGCGGCTGCTCCGTCGCATCGACACCGCCGGCGACGAAGAGGTCGAGGTGATCGTGCTGCGCAACGCCAGCGCCGCCGAGATCGCCCGGACCCTGGGCAACGTCGGCGGTGAAGGCGGGCCGCGCGTGATTGCCGACGCCCGCAGCAATTCCATTCTGCTGACCGGTGATCGTCGTGGGCGGCTGCGCCTGCGCACCCTGATTGCCCATCTGGACACGCCGCTGGACTCTGGCGGCAGCACCCAGGTCGTCTATCTGCACTATGCATCGGCCGCCGGCATGGTGCCGGTGCTGGAGTCGTTGGCAAAATCAATGGAAGCCGGCAACGGTGGCGAGGAAGCGCGCGCCGTCACCGCGATCCAGGCCCATGAGGCGACCAATAGTGTGGTGATCTCGGCGCCGCCGGCAACCATGGAGGCGCTGCGCTCGGTGATCCGCCAGCTCGACATCCGTCGAGCCCAGGTACTGATCGAAGCCGTGATCGCCGAGGTCGCGGAAGAGGCGGCGAAGGAGTTCGGCATACAGTGGCAGACCTTTGCCGAAGACAACGGTCAGCTCGGTCGAGGCATCTTCGGCGGCACCCGGTTTGGGGGCCCCCAAGGGGGCGACATCATCAGTGCACTGCAGAATCCACTTGGAAGTCTCGGTGGCGGTCTAAATCTTGGCTGGATCGACGGAACGATCACCGTGCCCGGGCCAGACGGCGATCCGATCGAGATCCTCAACATCGGCGCCTTGGTGCGCGCGCTCAACGCCAACACCGGCACCAATATCCTTTCGACGCCATCGATCGTCACCCTCGACAACCAGGAGGCGATGATCGAGGTCGGTCAGGAAGTGCCATTCATCCAGGGCGAGTTCACGACGCCGGTCAGCAGTGGCGGCGGCAGTGGCAATAATCCCTTGGTGAACCCGTTCCGCACCCTGGAGCGCAAGAGCATCGGTCTCAAGCTCAAGGTGACGCCGCAGATCAACGAAGGCGATGCCGTGGTGCTGACCTTGGAACAGGAGGTCTCCAGTCTGGCGCCGCAGGTGCAGGGCGCGGCTGACCTGATCACCAACCAGCGCATCTTGCGCACGACCGTACTGGTCGGTGACGGGCAGCTGCTGGTTCTGGGCGGCCTGGTCACCGAAGACCAGAACGAGCGCGTCAACCAGGTTCCAGGTCTGGGCAGTATTCCGGTGCTCGGCAATCTGTTCAAATATCGCAGTTCCAGCCGCATCCGGCGCAATCTGATGATCTTTCTGCGGCCGGTGATCCTGCGCGATGCCGCAGTCGAGTCGTCGATCTCCGGTTCGCGTTACAACTACATTCGTGGCGAACAGCAGCGCATGCGCGACGACGAGCGTGGCCTGCTGCGTGCGCACGAAAAGCCGATTCTTCCCGAACTCGACGCAGTGCCGGCGCCTGGAACCGGCGAGGCAATGCCGATCGTCGAGCCCGAGCCCAAGGCTGAGCGGCCGCGCCGTCGCCGCGGTCGTTGACCGAGATGGCGATGCCACAGGTACGCCCGACCTATGCCTATGCGCGGCGGCACGGCATTGTCGCATTGGACAGTCGCGATGGGCGCTTGCGGGTTGCCGTTCGCGACGATGCTCCGGCGGCGGCATTGGCTGAGCTGCAGCGCGCCAGTGGTCTGGCGCTGGATCTGCAACCGTGCTCGCACGGTGAATTCGAACGGCAATTGCGCAGCGTCTATGCCGCCGGTGACGCCGGACAGGAAGCGGCGTCGATGGCTGGCGAAGACGCCTCACTGAGCACCCTGGCCGAGGCCCTGCCGGAGCCGGAAGATCTGCTGGAAAGCGCCGACGAGGCACCGGTGATCCGCCTGCTCAATGCACTGCTGACGCAGGCAGTGAAGGAAAACGCATCCGACATTCACGTCGAGCCGTTCGAGCAACGCGTCGCCGTGCGTCTGCGCGTCGACGGCGTGATGCGCGAAATTCTGACCCTTGCACGCGGTTGGGCGCCGGCACTGGCGTCACGGGTCAAGGTCATGGCGCGCCTGGACATCGCTGAAAAGCGCCTGCCGCAGGATGGTCGCATTGCCCTTCGCATCGCCGGCCGGCCGGTCGACGTTCGTGTTTCGACCCTGCCGTCCGGGCACGGCGAGCGGGTGGTCTTGCGTTTGCTCGACAAGCAGGCCGGCCGCCTTGATCTCGAACAGTTGGGCATGATCGAGACCGTACGCGACGGCATCGCGACCATGATTCAGCGACCCCACGGCATCCTCCTGGTCACCGGCCCAACCGGTTCGGGCAAAACCACGACCCTCTACGCGGCACTGGAGCGTCTGAACGATGCCACCCGCAACATTCTCACCGTCGAGGATCCGATCGAGTACGACATCGAGGGCATCGGTCAGACCCAGGTCAACGCCAAGATCGAAATGAGCTTTGCCCGCGGTTTGCGCGCGATCCTGCGTCAGGATCCGGACGTGGTCATGGTCGGCGAAATCCGTGATCTGGAGACGGCGCAGATCGCGGTTCAGGCCTCGCTTACCGGTCACCTGGTGCTGTCGACCCTGCACACCAACACCGCCGTCGGCGCCGTCACCCGTTTGCGCGACATGGGCGTCGAACCCTTCCTGCTGGCATCGAGCCTGATCGGGGTACTCGCGCAGCGCCTGGTGCGCCTGCTCGATCCCGAGCAACGTGTCGCCTACAGCGCCGGCGCAGCCGATCTGGCCGCGTTCGGAATGACCGGACAGACCCCGGCACCGACCCTGTACCGACCGCGGGACGGCGTCGCCGGCTATCGGGGCCGCAGCGGCATCCACGAACTGGTGCTGGTCGACGAAAACATGCGCGCGCTGATTCACGACAACGCCGCCGAAGCTGCGCTGGAGCAACAGGCACGCCGGCACACGCCGAGCATTCTCGCCGACGGCTGGGCGAAATGCGTCGCCGGCCTGACCAGCGTCGACGAGGTCCTGCGCGTCACCCGCGAAGGGTGATGCAGACGACGGCAATCACCAGCGATCGTAGCCGGCTTCGTAGCCAACCCAGTGACGGCTACAGCACCGCGACGACGACCTGATCGGCCACGGCGCCGACCCGAAACCGGACACAAGCACTTTGACCATGACGGACACTTCTGCTGAACAGAAACCTCCGCGCAACGCCGCTCAGCTGACCGCATTGCGAGGACTATGGCCCCTGGTACGGCGGCATCGGGCGCTGCTCTGGGGCTGGCTGGTGTTTCTCGCCCTGTCGTCCTCGGCGATGCTGGCACTGCCGGTCGCGGCGCGCTACATGATCGACTATGGCTTCGGTCAGACCGATCCGCGACTGTTGAATCTCGGCTTCATCGGACTACTGGCAGTTGCCGCCCTGCTCGCAATCGCCGGCGCCGCGCGCTACTTCTGCGTGGCCTTGCTGGGCGAGCGTGTCGCGGCAGACCTGCGCATGCGGCTGTACGGCCATCTCCTGTTGCTGGATCTTGCGTTCTTCGAGCGCACCCGCGCCGGCGAGCTGGTGTCACGTCTTTCGGCCGATACCGAACGGGTACAGGGAGTGGTCGGATCAACCCTGTCGATGGCACTACGCAGTGCAGTCATGCTGGTCGGTTCGGCACTGGCAATGATCGTGACCAGTCCACGCCTGGCCGGCCTTACCGTTCTGGTGATTCCGGCCGTGATCGCGCCGATGGTGATCTACGGTCGTCGCGTTGAGCGCCTGTCGCGCGAGAGCCAGGATCGCATCGCCGACGCCACTGCGGTCGCTTCAGAATCGTTGAACGCAATTGCAACCGTACAGGCAAACACGCGTGAGCCGCGCGAAACCCAGCGCTATGTCGATGCCGTCCGCCAGGCTCTGGACACCGCACGTCGACGCATCGGCACCACGGCCTTGTTCAGCGGCCTGGCGATCGCGCTCAGTTTCGGCGCGATCACGATCGTGCTCTGGGCCGGCGCCCACGCCGTGCTCGATGGCCAGATGGGCGCGGGCGTGCTCGGCCAATTCCTGCTCTACGCGATGATTGCCGCCGGTTCGGTCGGCGGTCTGACCGAAGTATGGGGTGAGGTTCTGCGCTGTGCCGGTGCTCTGGGCCGGATCGGCGAGCTGTCGACAACTTCGTCGGCGATCGTCGCGCCGAGCGCGGCGAAAACGCTGCCTCGCCCGGTTCGCGGCGAGCTGCGCCTGCACGGCGTCGAGTTCCGCTATCCGTCGCGGCCGGATGCACCGGCCCTGCACGACTTCGACCTGCATGTCCGGCCCGGAGAGACGGTTGCCCTGGTCGGGCCGTCCGGGGCCGGCAAGAGCACGGTGTTTCAATTGCTGTTGCGCTTCCACGATCCGCAGCGTGGCGGCATCGAGCTGGACGACGTCGATCTGCGTGATCTGGATCTGGCTGAACTGCGCGCTCAGTACGCTCTGGTGCCGCAGGATCCCGTGCTGTTCGGCACCAGCGCCGGCGACAACATCCGCTTCGGCCGCGCCGACGCCAGCGACGCCGAGGTCGAGTCAGCAGCGCGCGCGGCCGAGGCGCATGCATTCCTGGCTGAATTGCCCGAAGGTTACGCGACCTATCTTGGTGAACGCGGCGTACGTCTGTCCGGTGGTCAGCAGCAGCGCGTCGCAATCGCCCGCGCGGTCCTGCGCAATGCACCGGTGCTGTTGCTGGACGAGGCGACCAGTGCACTGGATGCGCAAAGCGAGTTGCTGGTTCAGCAGGCTCTGGAGCGATTGATGGCGAATCGAACCACCCTGGTCATCGCCCATCGTTTGGCGACGGTACGCAAAGCCGACCGGATCGTGGTCATGGATCAGGGTCGCATCATCGCCCAGGGCCGTCACGACGAGCTGATCGCCGCCGGCGGACTGTACGCCGAGTTGGCCAAGCTACAATTTCTCGACGGCGCTTCATTGTCGGCACCGAACCAGCTAGAGGTTGCAACCCCGTAGGAGATGTTGATGTCATCGGATCGCGGAGCGCGGTATGCCGGCATTTGAGTTCCAGGCTCTGAACGGCGATGGCGGTCGCGAGCGCGGCATCGTCGAAGCTGACAGTGCCCGCGGCGCACGTGCATTGCTGCGCGAGCGTGGCCTGACGCCGCTGTCGGTCGATCTTGCCTCGCCGGGCCGCCGTGGTAGCGAACTGCATCTGTTTCGCCGCCGCCTGAGTTCGGCCCAGCAAGCCCTGTTCATGCGCGAACTGGCGACCTTGCTCGGCGCCGGTCTGCCGATCGACGAAGCGCTCGGCGCCCTGACCGAACAGGCAGAAGAGCCACGATTGCGGACCGTGCTGGCAACCCTGCGCACGCGCGTGCGCGAAGGAACGTCACTGGCCACGGCATTGGCCGAGCAGCCCGACAATTTTCCTGAATATCTGCGCGCCTCGGTCGCTGCCGCCGAGCAGACCGGACGGCTCGACGCCGTGCTGGCACGCCTGGCCGACTACGCCGAGGGACGTGAGGCGCTGCGGCGCCGGGTCTGGATGGCCCTGCTCTATCCGTTGCTGCTGACGGCGGTTGCCCTGCTCGTGGTCGCGGGCCTGCTGTTGTACGTCGTGCCGCAGGTGATCGAGGTATTTGACAATCTCGGCCGCGATCTGCCGTTGCTGACAAGTGCCTTGATCGCATTGTCGGAAGGGCTGCCGAAATTCGGCCCCTGGCTGCTGGCCGTCGTGGTCGTCACCGTGATCGCCGGCCGTGTGCTGTTGCGCCATGGCGGCCGGCGTGAACGTGTGCAGCGTTGGCTGCTGCGTGTGCCGATCCTCGGCCGGCTGCGGCTGGCGTTGGATACCTCGCGTTTCACCCGCACCCTGGGTCTGCTCGCCGGCAGCGGCGTGCCGATGCTCGAAGCCTTGCGCATGGCGACCCAGACCGTCGGCCTGATCCCATTGCGCCAGGCATTGGAGCGCGCCCAGTCCCGCGTTCGGGAAGGCTCTGGATTGGCCGTGTCGCTGGCCGAGAGCCGGCTGTTTCCGCCGGTCACGCTGCGCCTGATCGGCAACGGCGAGCGCAGCGGCAAGCTTGCGCAGATGCTCGACCGCGCGGCCGACCACGAGGCGACGCTGCTGGAAAATCGTCTGTCGACCTTCGTCGCCGTGCTCGGTCCGGCAATGATCCTGCTCGTCGGTGTGCTGGTGCTCGCGATCGTGCTCGCGATCCTGCTGCCGATCTTCGAACTCAACACCCTGCTGGCCTGAACGACAGACTGGAAGGCGACGAAGGCATCGCCGACCCTACGTCGAGCGGACGAGAGGGAGCACCTCGCGTCTCAGCAGATGGATCGGCGACCGCAGTAGAATTGTTCTGAACAATGCGTGCGATTGACGCAACACACTAGCGCTCGGGTAGCCAGGTCTCGGTACGCAGCAGGGCACTGCCATGAACGATGGTTTGACCGCTGTGCGGATCAATCCGTTGCTGCCACAGCAAGGATCGAGGCGACAGCCCCAGCGGCGCCAACGCAGCCTGGATTTCCGGTACCCGATCAAGGCTCCGCTCCAGCCGCGACCGCACCGGCACGGTGCTGCTCAACTCGACATCGATCCGGACCGGCCAGTCGCGAATCACCCGGCGGCCGTCGCGCAAGACACCCGGTTGCGGATTCGGATGGCGCAGCGCGCGGGTGCTCATTGCCAGTTCGGCACGCTCGACCCGCCTCGGCCCAACGCCGCGGGTCTCGGCCAGAAAATAGACCTGTTCGACCGAAGCCAGCACACTCGGTTGAACGCCTTCCTCGTCCGCGAGCGCTGCCGCGATCAAATCGAGAAACCGCTGCGAGCGTCCAAGTGCGCAGGCTTCGATCCGGATCACGGTTGAGCCGTCAATGCGTCCGGACGGCAGCGGTGGAATCTCCGCCAGGGCCAATGCGCGCGCCAACGAATTGGCATCGACGCGCTCATCGCCGCCGAACAACGAAAGATCCAGACCAGTCCAAGGCGAGCCATGAACTACGAGAACGATTCGGCGCCAGCGACTGTCCGAGCGCGCCAGCCGTGCGTGCATGCTGGCGAAGCTTCGGACATCGAGTTCAAGGTGTTCGACACGATCATCTGGATGTTCGGCATAGTAGTGCGTAGCGGCACGATAGAAGCCGTCGTCGGGTCGATCCTCGCCGAGCACGAATGCGATGCTGTCGGCTCTGGCGATCGAGCCGATCAGGCACGCTGCCGCCAGCAGCGCGCCTAGAGTGGCGGTCCTTGAAGGCATCAGCCTTGCGCGGCGATCGCCGCAGTTGCGCGCCACTGATCGATCAGCTCGTTCAGACGATGCTCGCTGAGGGTCTCGAATCCGTCCGGGCCGATCTCCAGCCATGTGTCGCCAAAGACGACGCGAACCTTGACGCCCAGCTCGACGATCTCGCGCAGCTCCGGCAGCCGCGCCAGCAGCGCCGCTGCCGCGGCGCCATCTCGGCGTAGACGTACGATGCGTGCGGGCGTGTCGTCGTGCTCTTGAACCCAGACGTCGGCATGAAGACGAAACATGCGGCCGGCGCGCGTAGCGATCACCGTGGCGTCGTCTGCCGGGCCGGGTACGGCAGGCGCAGCCGCTGGTGCCCGAGTGCGCGCCGCGAAACCGGACTCGATGCGTGTCGTGCTTGCCGTCGCCTCCGAATACGCCGGCAACCGCCCAACCCGGATCGGTTCAGGTTCGCTTTGGCCGAAACCGGCATGCCTGCTGGCCGTCGGCAGCGGTTGCTGGACGCGCTCGGGACGCTGCCCAGGTGCCTGCTGCTCGATCGCATCGACGGCAACGAAGGCGGTGTACGGAGTCAGCAGGCCGTGCTCGACGCCGAGCCGCGTGATCTCCTGGCGCTGGGGCGCATCGTTGCGCCCGCGCTCCAGCAATAGCAGCCGCGCTACGCGCTCGCGTGCCCATAAAACTCGCAGCGCCCGGTTGTCGCGATGTGCCGGAGCATCGGCCCAGTGCAAGTCGTCGCTGAAGTCGCCGGCGACGGTCCGGCCTTCGATCCGCAAGCGCCCCGTCGATCCTGGCGCATAGCGACCCACGGCGATCAGCGGCCTGCGAGCATACAGATCGGGTAGCGGCGCGGGTTCAACCTGCTCGATGTCCACGCCATCGCCGTGCACGGTCGGCGACAGCAGCAGCGGCGAATCGACGTAGGCGCGGAATCGCGGTGCGGTTTCCTGCGCCGATTCCGCATCGCGGACGATAAAGGCGTCACCGGCTCCGGCGCGGGCGAGATCGGTCATTACCTGTTCGTTTACGGTCCGACCGACGCCGAACGAGAATACGCTGGCCTCGTGCAGGCGTGAACGAACCAGGTCATACAGGCGGTGGTCGGCATATACCTGACCGTCGCTGAGAACCAGGACGATGCGCGCCATGCCATCTTCTCTCGGCAATGCGTAGGCGCGTTCCAGCGCCGCCTGCAATTGCGTGCCGCCGCCGCCGGAAGCCAGTTGCATCATCTTCAGCGCAGCAGCGATGTTCGCGTTTGACGCCGGCAGCGAGTGCGGCGACAGCACCTGCGACGAGCTGTCGAAATGGAGGACATTGAAGCGGTCTTCCGGCCGAAGCGACAGCAACAGTCCCTCGGTGAGCTCACGGGAAACCGTGAGCGGAAAACCGTTCATGGAACCGGAGACGTCGATCACGAACAGGAACTCGCGCGCTGGCACCTGATCGAGACGCGTGTGCTCAGGTGGTTGCACCATGGCCAGGAAATAGCCCCCGGTGGCGTCTTCGTAACGCAGCAGGCCGGTGGTGATCTCATTGCCGGCCAAGCGGTAGTTCAATTCGAAGTTGCGTGTCATCGCGTGCTCGTCGTCCGGACTCAAGTCGACCCGGACCTCGTTGTCGCCCAGACGTTGAACCTCGACATGATGCGAGGGCGAGTCGAATGAACGCAGTGGCATGCCGGCCCGGATGGTGACACCGACATTGAGCGCAAAGGCGCTCACCCGAGGGTCGTCACTGTCGATGACGCTGGCCTGGCCCGGCAGAAGCAGCGCTCCGTAGCGTTCCTGGGTCACCGTCGGCACGACGAACTTGTATTCGCCATCTTCGGGCACGAGCAGTTCGCTATAGCGAAGCGTGACCGAGATCTGTCCGCCGGCCGGCACGTTGCCGACGTTCATCTGGAACAGGCCGATCTCCCGCGATTCCAGCAGGGCAGCGCTCTGCCCGCGCTCGACCGCCTGCTCATACTCCCGCCGTGCCTGCTGCAGCTCACCGATACGCGCTTCGGTGCGGCGACCGTCAACCTCCATGGTCAGGCCGGAAACCGCAGCCCTGGGCGAGCCCGGAAAGACGTACACGGCTTCAATCGCCTGCCTGCCTCGATTTTCGAACACCTGCTCGATCGAAACGTCGGCGATGACACCGACGATGGTCGCGTCGACGCGCGTCATCGCCAGCGGCAACGAACCACTGCCGTCGACCGTGCGCAGATAGGGCGCGGCCGGCGATTCGGCCCGCGCGGCCGCCGTCGGGGACAGTAGCGATCCGGAAGCAAAAACGAGCAACAGGGCAATCAAGGCACGTCGCGTACGCATGTCTTCTCCGAGGCGGATGCGGGAATCTGGAAAGTTCGTGGATGCCACCGGCGATGTCAACTGTCGCAAGCTTCCCGCACCGGCACCAGAGCCGTAAGGCATCTGCAGGCGCCACCATGGCGAGGGCGCCGCTCCAGGCAGTCCGAACGCCCAGGTCTGCCGTGTGGCCTGCCGGCGCCGCCCAGGTCGGACGGCGACGCAAGTAGATTTTTGACGTCGAACGCCGCAATCGACTGCGCGATCTCAAATCGATGTCTGGTCGAACCGCATCGTGTCATCGGAGTCCAGCGCGATGCGACAGTTGTCGGCCAGGACTGGAGAACCGGTCAGCGTGGCGCCGACGCCGACGGTATGGCGAAGCGTGATCATGGCGACGTTCCTTGGCAGTGGCAGGGAATGCTTTCCTGGAGAGTGTCCTGGCAGCAGGCTTCCGGCGCCCTGATCCGGGTCAGCTCGATCGCTCGGGCCTGCCGCCGTGTGTGAGCGCGTGCTCCAGGCGGTGTTGCCAGGCATCGTGACCGGCGGCATGGCGATTGCGCCAGTCCGGGTCGAACACGGTCTCGGTGTAGCGCTCGCCGCGATCGCACAACAAGGTCACCAGACTGCCGCGCTTACCGTTCGCAACCATGTCTGCGGCAAGGCCGAGGCAGGCGACCAGGTTGGTGCCGGATGAGCCTCCGTAGCGGCGACCGAGGATAGTTTCAAGCACCACGGCTCCGGCGCAGGAGGCGGCATCGTCGATCTCGATCACGGAATCGACGACGTCGAACAGAAAACCGGTTTCGATCCGGGGTCGGCCAATCCCTTCGATGCGACCATCGTGGCGTGGCGCTCCGGTACGCTGGTACCAGCCATGGGCGAACGCGCAGGCTCGCGGTTCGGCAACGCACAGGCGGGCCGGCAGGCGTCGGTAGCGCAGATAGCGGCCGATGGTCGCCGATGTGCCGCCGGTGCCGGCACCGCAGACGATCCAGGTGGGAACAGGGCTGGACTCGCCGGTCATCTGGTCGATGATCGACTCGGCGATATTGTTGTTGCCGCGCCAGTCGGTCGCGCGCTCGGCGAGGCCGAACTGGTCAAGAAAGCAGGCCTGCTCGCGCGCGGCAACGGCGCGCGCGTGGGCGCAACAATCCTGATCGTCCGGAATGGTCAGACAGTCGCCACCAAGCGAGCGGATCTCGCGC
Source organism: uncultured Rhodanobacteraceae bacterium (assembly GCA_964522235.1). Lineage (GTDB taxonomy): Bacteria > Pseudomonadota > Gammaproteobacteria > Xanthomonadales > UBA2363 > Pseudofulvimonas. The sequence goes on along the minus strand of CAZFUH010000069.1, from coordinate 2,017 downwards.
AGTTTGCCCGGAGCCGTGCTCACCGGAAGCACGGCGATGAAGCGCAGGCCGAGCAGGCGTGCAAACCAGGCTTCCGAGATCGCCGTGCTGCCGGACGATGCGTCGATCACCGTCTGACCGGCGTGCAGGCGGCCGTTGCATAGCGCATACAGAAACAGCGAGCGCGCCAGGCGATGCTTCAGACTGCCGCTCGGGTGCGCGGACTCGTCCTTGAAATAAAAATCGATGCCTGGATAGCCGGGAAATTGACTGTGCAGGAGATGGGTATCGGCCGAGCGCGCTGCCTCGCGTTCGAGTGTGGTCACGGCCCCGTGCACCCAGGTGCGATCCAGTTCGGGCAAGTGCGAGTCAGCCATTCGCTCCACCTGTCGAGGCGATCGTGCCAGGACACCGGGCCCGCCGCCGCGTCATCGCAGCACCGTCAGCAAGGGGCCGAGCGGATGGTGCGATCGGGCGACCGCATACATGAACGCGAAACAGGCCAGCGCCGCGAGTGTCCACAGCAGTCGTGCCGGCGCCGATGTACCGGCGGCCAGTGCGCGATAGCCGAAACCGATGTAGGCGACCAGGGCGATCAGCTTGACGGTCAGCCAGTGATTGGCAAACAGCGCAGCGGGGAGAACCGCAACCAGCATCAGTGCCGCCGTCAGCAGGACGGTATCGATGCTCCAGCTCAGCCAGCGCAGCGCGATCGCTCGCGGCCAGCGCATTCCGGCCAGCATGCCGACGCCGCGCACCATCAACAGCGTGACGCTGGTCAGTACCGCGGCGATATGGACTTGCTTGATCTGTGGATAGAACTCGATCATGGTCGTGACCCTCAACCCGGAGCGCCATCGACGCGCGGGCTCAGGTACAGGTGGGCGTTGCGCAGCACCCAGGGCAGGAAGGCCAGCAGCCAGGTCAGGGCGGCCCAGGCCTGCCAGGCCCAGGCGTCGACGGCCAGTTCGGCGACGATGCGCATGATGGCGCTGAGCTGCACGACGGCGAACGCGAACCAGGCGACGGCCGGCATCGTCAGCGGCAGCCCGGAATGGCCTTGGCTGACCCGGGTCACCATCGCCACCAATAGCGAGCCGAAGAATCCGACCATCAAGGCATGGACCGGCGCGCGGCCGAGCACGAACTCGCCGGTGAACGCGAGCACCAGACTCTGCGCCGTGTAGAGCGCAAATGTCAGTGGCAGCCAGCACAAGCCCAGAAACAACACACGCAGCAGGCCGGGCATCGGTTGCTGAGGCCAGATCCGCAATAGCCAGATCGTGGTCAGGACGGTCATCGGTGCGGTCGCCAGCCACAACCCGGCATAGGTGTGGCTGAGTTCAAATGTCAGTTGCGCGGCGATCAACAGCCAGAACGCGGCCAGCAGCCAGAGTGGCTTCCAGCTTCGGTAGCGCGGCAGCACGCAGCTGGCGAAGAACGGCAGCATCCGGTGTGCGACGGTCAGGAATACCGGCAGCAGGAAGCCGACGACGCCGAGCTTGAACGCGACGAAGGCGTAGATCGCTCGCTGCGGCTGGTGCAGCCAGGCCAGGAAGGCCACCAGCGCGACCAGGCCAATGGCCAGGGCCAGCCAGCAGCTACGTGCGTGCCAGTCCGGCGCCCGGGCCTGGCGCAGGAGACCGGCGAGAAACAACAGGCCTGCGCTCCAACCGGCGATCGTGAAGATCAGGCCCAGGTGCAGCAGGTGCGGCCAGCCCCATAGCCCGGCCAGGGTCAGCAACTGACCGCCCAGCAGACCCAGGCCGACCGGTACGTAGTGCCAGCGCTGCAGTGCCGGCAACGCCATCCAGCGCGGAAACACGGTCAGCAGGAAGCCGAAAATAAACGGAGTAAGAACCTGGAAGGTCATCACCAGCGCATGACCCCAGCCAGCCGGAATCGGCGGTTGCGGCAGTGGCCAGAGCTGCCAGCGCAGGGCGATCAGCCAGGCGGCCCACCAGGCCATGCCGGCGACCACATTGAGCACACCGACAAAGAACAGCAATCGATGCGGAGCGGCTGCGAGCAGGGCCGG
>CAZFUH010000068.1:6294-14427 GCA_964522235.1 uncultured Rhodanobacteraceae bacterium | reverse complement strand
CGATGCAACCTTCGATACGACCACCGCGCCGCTGCAGATCGAGTGGCTGCGCCAGGCCGAGGCGGACACGGTGATCTGTCCATTCCGTGGCCGGATCCGCTACGAGCCGGGCGAGATCGAGTGCGGGCTGATCCAGGTACCGGAGAACCGCGAGGTCGCCGGCAGCCGGACCATCGAGCTGCACTACGTGCGGCTGCGCGCCAAGGGCAAGGACAAGGACGGCGATGAAGTCGAAGTACGCGACGACCCGGTGATCTATCTGACCGGCGGTCCCGGCGTCGGCGTCGAAACCTATGTCGGCCGGCTCAAGGATCACCGCATCCTCGAGCAGCGCGACCTGTACATCCTGGAGCAGCGCGGCATCGGCAGCTCGACTTCGTTCTGTCCGTTCTTCACCACCCGCAACCGCGCCGGCCAAGCCCGGCAGGATCCGCTGGAAGCCCGGCGCGTGACGCTCGAACAGGCGAGCGCCTGCGCCGCAGGCGCTCGCGCCCAGGGCATCGATCTGCGGGGTTACAACACCTTCGAAAACGCCCGCGACGTGCGCGCACTGCGGCAGGCGCTGGGGCTCGGGCAATGGAATGTCTGGGGCATTTCCTACGGTTCGGTGCTCGGCCAGGCCCTGGTCAAGGTCGATCCCGACGGCATTCGCGCCCTGGTCATCGATGCGATCGTTCCGCTGGACATCGGTGACCTGATGCGCCTTGGCCGCTGGTACGCGCGCGACCTGGAGAAACTGCATGCCGCGTGCGAACAGCAGCCGTCGTGCCGCCAGGCCTATTCCGATCTGCCGGCACGGTATCTCGCCGCGGTGGAAACGATCAATGCGCAGCCGCTGGCGGTCGACGTGCGTGCCGACGAGCCGTATCCGGAAGGCAAGGTCTATATCCATTCCAACGTCATCGCCGGATTGCCGTTCAGCGCCTTGTACGAGCAGAAGCAGCATCCTGCCCTGCTGGTGCTGATCGAAGGTCTGACCCGTGCGGTCGAACAGGGCGATCTGGTCCGCTTCAAGGCGATCGCGCTGGCGGGCAGCGCCGGTCCCGGAACGGGCGACTTCGGCATGGGCATGGCGATGGCGATTCGCTGCCAGGACGGCTACGTCAACGAATTCGAGCGCGTCGCGGCCGCCGACGCGGCCGAGAATCCTGGCTTGGCCAGCGCCTTCATGGACCCGCGGATCGCGGCGGAAATGGTCGCCGGTTGCGCCCTTGCCGGCATGCCGCGGCGCGACCCGGCCGCCTACGCGCCGGTGCACAGCGATATTCCGACGGTGATCGCGAACGGTGCCTGGGATCCGGTGACGCCGACGCCGCTGGCCGAATATGTCGCCCGCGGCTTTCGCAATGGCCGCCTGGTCGAGTTTCCGCATGCCGGGCACGGTCCGACCCGATCACTGGAATGCGGCGGCGTGTTCCTGAACCGCTTTTTCGACGACCCGGAGGCGCCGCTCGACATGGACTGCGTCAACGACGGCGAGAAGGCGGCTTCGTACATCGCGCCGTACTACGACACCGATGCCTTCGCGCGCCTGCTGGTGCTGGCGCAGGAGAACCGCAAGGGTCTGATGGCACATGCGGCCTGGGCCGGCGTCTCCGTTCTGCTGGTGCTGCTCGGTCTGCTGGTCCTGGTGTTCGGATGGTTTGCCCGACGGCTCGACCGTGAGCCGCGCCGCCCAGGCAGTCTGGCGCGATGGCTGGCTGGACTTACGGCCGTGGTTGCCACCGGGCATGTCGCTGGTCTGGCCGTGGCCGCCACGTTGGCCTACAAGGCGCATCCGGCGGTGCTGTTGTTCGGCGTGCCCGGCTGGGGTCTGTGGTTCGCCTGGGCCGGACCCGTGGTCGGCGTGCTCGGGTTGGCGACGCTGGCGATTGCGATCCTCGGTGCCGGTCTTGGCCGCAGCGGCCGCATCGGCAGTGCCGTGATCGGGCTGGCGGCAATCAGTATCGCGGTGTTCGGTTGGTACTGGGGCTTCTGGCCGCTATGAGCCTGGGGCGTGCGCCGGCGTTGCTGGCGCACGCCCGCTCCGAAGTTGTCTCACTCCGGCCGGCTCGGGCCTTGCAGCAGCTCGGTGAAGCGCTGGTTGACGTAGCCTTCCTCCAGCGTGTCGCGCAGCCGGTGCTGGCGGCTGGCAACCGGCTCATAGATCGAGAATCGCCAGAGCGGCCATTCCGGCCGGTCCGGCTCGATCAAGGCGAGGTGGTCGGCGCCGCCGCCGCAGTCGCCGACGACCAGCCAGGAGGCCAGATCGTCCCGATCGAAGCGACGATTCCGGCTGTCGATCGCACTCGGGTCGGCGTCGTAGATGGTGAATTGCACGGGCGCGCCGGTACTGAAGCCGGGCCAGTCCGCTTCGGCATCGAGCCAGGCCAGGCAGTCCCGGCGCCGACCGAGCCGGTCCAGCTTCGATGGCTCGGCCAACGACAACGCCGAACGCAAGCCCTCGGCATGGACTGATCGCATCAGCGCGCGGTACGCAGGATGCAGTTCGCTGCCGATGCGCCGCTGCGCGGCATCGAGATCGCGGCGGTCGGTGCTGCGACCTGAGCCGGCGCCGACGCTCGGCTGTTCGGCCAGCAGGCGTTCGACCAGTTCCTCGTCGCTCAGTGCCGAGGCCGTCGCGCGCAGATCGTCCAGTGCCCGCTCGAGATCGGCCAGCGGGTGATCCGGCGCCAGCGCGATGGCAGCGACCGCGCGCACCTGGGGCAGGGACAAGGTGATCGCAAAGCAGCCGAGCCAGATCAGACTCAGGATCGCTGCCGAGCCGCGGCCCATCGCCTGCATGCGCACGTGGGTCAGCATCTGATCGATCACCGGCGCCTGCGCCTGCAAGGTTTCCGGTGCCTCCGGATCGTCGCGCAGCACCGTGAAGGCCTGTTCGATCTCGGTGTTCTCGTTGCTCACCGGCGCCCGTTCCCTGGCTTGCCGCAATGCTTCCAGCCGGCGTCGATCGCGGCTGCCGTTGCGCAGCGCACTCGCCGGCACCAGGGCGAGCAGGCCGAGCCACCAGACATTCAACCACCAGGCCAGGGCGAGCATGGCACCGATCGCCAGGGCATCGAACACGATGCGCACGGTCACCGCTCGTTCCGGCAGCAGCGCGTGCAACAGATGGCCGCCATCCAGCGGCAGCAGCGGCAGCAGATTGAACAGGTTGACCAGAAGCAGAAGCCATGCCGTCAGATACAGCCAGCCGTCGCCGGCATCGACCCCGAGCGTGAACAGGCCGAACCCGAGCAGGATGCCCGGCAGCGGCCCCATCAGGCTGACCCAGGCGCGGTCGCGTGCCGAGGGTCGTTGTTCATGACCGATGGTGACGCCGCCGACCATCGGCAGCATCAGCATCTGCAGGTTGCGATAGCCCAGGCAGCGCATCGCCCACCAATGTCCGGCCTCGTGCAGGGCGATGATCGCCAGCAGGATCAGGGCAAAGCGGACGTCCCAGATCCAGGCGCCGGCGATCGCGAACACCGCGGCACTGACCAGGAACAAGCTCAGCTGCACCGGGTTTCTCGGCGCGTGCCGGCTGATCTGCTGCCAGTTGCGCCAGTACAGCGCCGCTCGCCGCGCTGGTACCTCGGATGCTGGCACCGGCGCGGACGCCGGCCGTTGCAGTGCGGTGCGCAGCACGGCCAGGGCGCGATTGAGGCTCAGCCGCAAGCTGCCGTCGGCGTGCGTCCGCACCACGCCGCGGTACAGCATGCGTTGGTTGACGCTTTGTTCGTACGCGATCAGGCGCTGGATCGCAGCAGTTGCATGGCCCCAGGTCAGGCCGCCGCCGGCGCGCGTCAGCAATGCCTGATGCGCGCGCCATTGCTCGCCCAGGTCGGCGTGGTCTGCGGTTTGGCAGATCGCCAGCTCCGGTTCGGATGGAAGCACCTCCAGCATCGGCGCGGCGGTGAACAGCAGTTTGCCGTTGATGCCGTCGCTGACGAAGTGGACGCGGCAATGCAGCGGCTCTTCGACCGAGAACGGTGCGATCACCTGGGCCAGGCTGCGTAGATCGCTGCTGCGGTACAGGCGCATCAGGCGCGGTCCCGGCACGCTGTCCGGTTCGTTGTTCAGCAGCACCCAGGTCAGGGGTGCGAAGCCCAGTGCGTCGAGTTCCCGGTCGCGTTCGGCAAACAGCGGCGCCAGGGTCGCAGGAGGCTGCATGTCGGCGACCGGGCGCAACTGGACCCGGGCCGGGATCGGCACCGCGAGGATGCTGCGCAACATGTGCACGGCGAGCACGGCCGCGATCAACACGGCAATCCCGAGCACGGAAGCCAGTCCGCTCATAACCCCCCGATTCGCTGTCCGGCATCGTTTTTGCCGCAACCGTAGCATGTCACGTCCTCGGTTGCCGGCCGCCACACACTTGACCAAGCCTTCATCCGTGCTTGCTAAGGTAGATGGACGCAGCAACAGGAGATTGGCGATGGGACGATTGATCGATGGCGAATGGCATGACCAGTGGTACGACACCAAAGAGAATCAAGGCCGCTTCCAGCGCAGCGAGTCGAAATTCCGAAACTGGATCACCGCCGACGGCAGCCCGGGACCGAGCGGTGACGGCGGCTTTCCGGCCGCAGCCGGGCGTTACCATCTGTATGTCTCGCTGGCCTGTCCGTGGGCACACCGGACCCTGATCTTCCGCCGGCTCAAGGGTCTGGAGGAGTTCTTTCCGGTTTCGGTCGTGCACTGGTACATGGCCGAACACGGCTGGACCTTCGATCCCGGCGAAGGCGTGGTGCCCGATCCGCTGTTCGCCGCCGGTCGGCTGTACGAGATCTATCTGCGTGCCGATCCGAACTACTCCGGTCGCGTCACCGTGCCGGTGCTCTGGGATCGCGAGCGCGAGACCATGGTCAGCAACGAGTCGTCCGAGATCATCCGGATGTTCAACAGCGCCTTCGATGGTCTTGGCGCGACGCCCGGCGACTATTATCCGGAGCCGCTGCGCGAGGAGATCGACTCGATCAATGCCCGGGTCTACGGCGATGTCAACAACGGCGTCTACAAGGCCGGCTTCGCCACCACGCAAGAGGCCTACGAGGAAGCGGTGCGGCCCCTGTTCCAGACTCTGGACTGGCTGGAACAGCGTCTGGATGATCACCGCTATCTGTGCGGCGAGCGCCTGACCGAAGCCGACTGGCGCCTGTTCACGACCCTGTTGCGCTTTGATCCGGTCTATGTCGGCCACTTCAAGTGCAATCTTCGGCGCATCGCCGACTACCCGAACCTCAACGGGTTTCTGCGCGAGCTGTATCAGATGCCGGGAATCGCCGACACGGTCGACTTCGACCACATCCGGCGCCACTACTACCAGAGCCACGAGATGATCAATCCGACCCGGATCGTCCCGATCGGCCCGCAGTTGGATCTGCACGGCGCACATGGTCGCGGCCATCTGCCGGCGCAGTCGCCGACATGAGCAGCGACTCGCGCAAGCCACCCGCACATGCCGACGGCAATGGCTACGAGGCCGCGTTCGCGCGCGTTCGCAAGGCCGGAGAACGGATCGACCTGCATCCGGAGGTCCTGGAGGTGCTGCACTACCCGCGCGAGACCATTTCCGCCAGTCTGCCGGTGCGCATGGATGACGGCACCTTGCTCTCCTACAAGGCCTGGCGCTGCCGCTACAGCGACGCACTCGGGCCGGGCAAGGGCGGCATCCGTTTTCATCCCGATGCCAGCCTGCGCGAGGTCATGACCCTGGCCTTGTGGATGACCTGCAAATGCGCCGTTGTCGACGTTCCGTTCGGTGGTGCCAAGGGTGCGGTCTGCGTCGACGTTCACCAGCTGTCCGAGCGCGAGCTGGAACGGCTGTCGCGCGCCTACATGCAGGCGTTTGCGCGTCATCTCGGGCCCGATCGCGATATCCCGGCGCCGGACATGTACACCAATGCCCGGATCATGGCCTGGATGGCCGACGAGTACGCGCGCCTGATCGGCCAGCCCGAGCCGGCCGTGATCACCGGCAAGCCGCTCGCGATCGGCGGTTCGTTCGGCCGCGACGGCGCCACCGGCATGGGCGCCTGGCTGGTTCTCGACGAACTGGGCCAGCGTCTGGACCTCGGTGCTGACGGCGCCCGGGTCATCGTCATAGGGTTCGGCAACGCCGGGGAGCGTATCGCGACCCTGCTGCATGATGCCGGCTATCGCGTCATCGGCGTGGCCGACTCCGGCGGCGGCATCGTCTGCGACAAGGGCCTGGACCCGCGGCAGGTCGGGCAGAGCAAGCGCAAGCACGGCAGCGTGGTGCGCCATCGCCGTGGCCGCTCGGTGCGCCGGGTCGAGACCGACGAACTGTGGTCGACCGACTGCGAGCTGCTGGTGCCGGTTGCCGGCGGCGACATGATCGGCGTCGCCCAGGCCAGGGTGCTGAAGGCGCGCTGCCTGCTCGAGGTCGCGAACGGACCGGTGCAACCCAAGGCCGATGCGGTATTGCGCAAGCGCGGCATCGAGGTCGTGCCCGACATCCTGGTCAACGCCGGCGGTGTGGTCGTGTCCTATTTCGAGTGGCTGCAAAATCGCAGCCGGGATCGTTGGAGCGCCGAGACCGTGCAGCAGCGCCTGGATCAGACCATGCGCAGCGCCGCCCGTGCCGTCGCCGACACTGCGGTGGAGCTGGATTGCGGGCTGCGCAGCGCCGCCTACGTGGTCGCGCTGCGCCGTCTGTCCGAGGCCATCATGGCCCGCTCGCTGAAACCGCACTAGCCCAGGGTTCGGTTTCTTGGCGCTCAGGGGGTAGACTGCGCCGATTGTCCACCACCCGCGAAGAGGAGGAGCCTCGCATGACGGACCAGCCCACCGCCCCACCGCCGCCGCTCGATACCGTGCGCCGAACCTGGATCATGCGCGCGCTCGACGCCGTCGAGCGGGTCGGCAACAAGCTGCCCGACCCGGCCATGCTGTTCCTTATATTGATGGTCGTGGTCTGGCTGGTGTCCTGGTGGCTGTCCAACGTCAGCTTCAGCGAGATCGATCCGCGCACCGGCGAGGCGATCGCGATCAAGAACATGCTCGCCGGCGAGTCGCTGACCGGCTTCATGGCCTCGATGGTCAATACCTTCGTGACCTTCCCGCCGCTCGGCGTGGTCCTGGTCGCGATGCTCGGCCTCGGCGTCGCCGAACACACCGGCTTCATCAACGCCGGTCTGCGCTCCATCCTCAGTGTCACGCCGAAGATGCTGCTGACGCCGGCCCTGGTCGCGGTCGGCGTGCTCAGCCATGTCGCCGTCGATGCCGGCTATGTGCTGGTGATTCCGCTGGGCGCAGTGATCTTTTATGCCGCCGGACGGCATCCGCTGGCCGGCATCGCGGCCGCATTCGCCGGCGTTTCGGGCGGCTTCTCGGCAACCTTCTTCGTGCCATCCAGCCTGGATCCGCTGCTTGCCGGACTGACCCAGGTCTCGGCCAACCTGGTCGACACCTCGATCGAGATCAATCCGCTGAACAACTACTTCTTCACCACCGCGTCGACCGCCCTGGTGATCCTGGTCGGCTGGTTCCTGACCGACAAGGTGATCGAGCCGCGGCTGCGCGGAACCCAGGTCGACGGCGACACCAGTCAACTGCCGACCATGGAACCGCTGGTCGCGCACGAGCGCCGCGGTCTGCGCTGGGCGATGGCGGCAATGGGGCTGGCCTTGGTCGCCTTCGTCATCACCCTGATTCCGGAGACTTCGCCGTGGGCAGCGCGTCCCGACCAGGTGCCCCCCGGCGGTCATCGCCTGCTGATCTCCGCGGCCCCGGTCATGCAGTCGATCGTCGCGCTGATCTTCGTGTTCTTCCTGATTCCGGGCGTCGTCTATGGCTACGTGTCCGGGACCGTGAAAACCCACCGGGACGTCATCGCCGGCATGAGCAAGGCGATGAGCGGCATGGGCTACTACATCGTCATGGCGTTCTTCTGCGCCCAGTTCATCTTCGCGTTCGGCCAGTCCAACCTCGGCGCCCTGATGGCGATCAAGGGCGCGAACTGGCTGCGCGAGATGGCGTTCCCGATGGGCTTCACCCTGGTCGGCATCGTCTTGCTGTCGGGTTTCGTCAACCTGCTGGTCGGCTCGGCGTCGGCTAAATGGGCATTGATCGGCGCGATCATGGTGCCGATGCTGATGCAGCTCGGCGTCTCGCCCGACCTGACCC
>CAZFUH010000068.1:0-6284 GCA_964522235.1 uncultured Rhodanobacteraceae bacterium | reverse complement strand
CCGGGTCGGTGATTCCAGCACCAACATCATCACGCCGCTGCTGCCCTACTTCCCGTTGATCGTGGTGTTCTGCCAGAAATACGTGAAGGCGAGCGGGATCGGGACCTTGATGGCATTGATGTTGCCGTTCTCGATCACCTTGCTGATCACCTGGACCTTGTTCCTGCTCGGCTTCTGGGCGTTGGGCATTCCGCTCGGCCTCGGCTCCAGCTACGCCTATCCAGGTTGATCCGGCGGGCTGCCGTTTCGATCGCGAAACGGCAGCCCCAAGGGTCTGAGGCTACGCGACCGGGTGCATCCGGCGGCGGTCGCAGTGTGCAGGTGATTTTTCTTCGGTGCTCAGGCCGCGAGTGCGAGGGCGTGGGCGCGGACACTGGCGGTGAGGGCGGCAAGGTCATAGCCGCCTTCGAGCGTCGAGACCACGCGACCGGCGCCATGACGCTCGGCCAGCGTCACCAGCTCGCCGGTCAGCCAGGCATAGTCGTCCTCGACCAGACGCAGGTTTGCCAGCGGATCGTCGCGGTGGCCGTCGAAGCCGGCGGAGATCAGCAGCAGTTCCGGCGCGAAGGCTTCCAGGCGCGGCAGGATCGTGTCGCGCCAGGCGCTGCGAAACGCTGCGCCGTCGGCACCGGCCGGCAGTGGCGCATTGATGATGTTGTCTTCGCCGCCGGTCTCGCCGGGCCGACCGCTGCCTGGGTACAGTGGCCATTGATGACTGGACGCGAACAGCACCCGCGGCTGCTGCCAGAAAATCGCCTGGCTGCCGTTGCCGTGATGGACATCGAAATCGACCACGGCGACACGGCGCAGGCCATGCTCGGCGATCGCGTGCAGGGCGCCGACGGCGACATTGTTGAACTGGCAGAAGCCCATCGCGAGCTTGCGCGTGGCGTGGTGGCCGGGCGGCCGCACGGCACAGAACGCCCGTCGGTGCTCACCGCCGAGGACGTGATCGACCGCGGCGACGACGGCGCCGGCCGCGTAGAGCGCTGCCTCCAGCGAACCTTCGGCAACCACGGTATCCGGATCCAGCGGCACTGGCCGGCCGCTGCGGCCCGCCTCGAACACGCGCTCGACATGGGCGGCATCGTGTGCGCGCAGCAACTGTTCGCGAGTCGCCTGCGGCGCCTCGACGTGCGGACAGCCGGTCAGCGCATCGTCGGCAAAGGCCGCCAGCGCCGCTGCCAGCCGTCCCGGCTGTTCGGGGTGGCCGGGCACCGGATCGTGCGCCGCACAAGCGGCGTGGGTGTAGACAGTCAGCATGGCGCGGTTCCGCAGCATCGAAGAAGTCATGGTGCCACGACGCCGGGCGTGAGGTCGGGCCTCAATCGGCGTACGCCGGATCCAGCCAGTTTTCGATCGTCAGGCCGGGGACGCGGCTGAACTCGCGCACGTTGTCGGTTACCACGATCAGGTCCAGCGCCCTTGCATGCGCGGCGATCAGCAGGTCGTTCGGGCCAATCGGCGTGCCCGCCCGTTCCAGTGTGCAGCGAATGTCGGCGTAATGCCTTTCCGCAGGTGCTTCCAGCGGCAAGACCGGAATTCGCTCCAGCAGGGCGGCCAGCCGTTTGGCCAATCGTTGCGAGCCGGCACGCTGTACGCCGAACCACAGCTCGGAAGCAACGATGATGCTGATGGCGACATGGCCGGTACCGGCAAGCGCCAGCCGTTGGGTCACCGGCCCGAGTGGATTTCGCATCAACTCGGACACCGACATGGTGTCCAGCAAATAGCGAAGTTCGTTCACGGCCGAACCGGATCCAGCGGCAACAGACCCTGGTCCACGTCGGGGAACGGCTCTTCGATAGGTTCCCATCCGGCAAGGAGTTCAAGCAGATCGTCGCCGTTTCGGCACGGTTCGACAACCAGCCGGTCGCCGTCCCTGCGCAGCACGGCCCGATTGCCCGGCAACTCGAACTCGCGCGGAATGCGCAGGGCCTGGTTGCGACCGTTACGGAACAGATGGACGATGCGCTCAGCGGTCATGACGGACCTCGTATTCTTCAGCCTATGCTGGAGCATATGCTGACCGCCGATGAACCGCAAGCAGCCGATGTTCAGGCCACGATCTTCATTCACGCCGGGCCCAACCCTCGGCAGAGGTCTCGGTGATTTCCTCCACAGTCGCGTCGGGTCTTGCCGACGAGCAACCCGCTGAATCCGTCAGCCGCGCTTGCGCCGCTCGTGCTTCCAAAGCACCTCGCCGGCGCCGGCGGCGCGCGCGAGCACGCGGCCGAGCACGAACAGCAGATCGGACAGCCGGTTCAGATAGCGGATCGCCTCAGCGCGGACCGGCTCGGCGCGCGACAACGCGACGACAGCACGTTCGGCGCGCCGGCAGATGGTTCGTGCCAGATGGCAATGCGCCGCTGCCGGGCCGCCACCAGGCAGGATGAAATCCTTCAGTGCGGGCAGGTCGGCGTTGAAACCGTCGAGCAACTGCTCCAGGCGTTCGACATCGTGGTCGAACACCAGGGCCGTTCCCGGCGGCAGACACAGCTCGCCGCCCAGGTCGAACAGGTCATGCTGGGCCTGGATCAGGGCCTGCTCGACGTCGCCCGGAACCGCCGGCTGCGCGAGGATGATGCCAATCGCGCTGTTCAACTCGTCGACGGTGCCATAGGCCTCGACGCGCAGACTGTCCTTGCCGACCCGGGCGCCATCGCCAAGGCCGGTGGAGCCGTCATCGCCGGTGCGCGTATAGATCTTCGACAGGCGGTTGCCCATGCCGGACCGGTCAGGCCGGTTGCGCAGCCAGGGCCGGGTAGCGCCGGCGCAGCAGCGCGTAGCCGCCGAACAGGATCAGCGAGTAGACCAGGGCACCGGCGATCGCGTTCTTCAGGAACGGCAGCGCGGCGACATAGCAGGCCAGCAGCCCGTCCGCGCTCTGCGCGTAGAACGACGAGCCCCACCAGACAAAGAAGTTGGTCACGACAAAAAAGCCAAGCGCGCTGACCACACTGGCAGCGCCGACACTGAGCACGCCAATCCGGCCGCGCAACAGAAAGCCGAGCAACACGGTCGCCGCGATGCAGGCATAGACCACCGGCAGCAGGCTGTGAAATCCGTAGGCGGCGCCGAACAGCAGGGCCAGGCCGATATCCGACAGCGCCATCGCGACCAGGGGCACGAGGATCGCCAGTCGCCTGTCCAGGAACAGCGCGCCGGCGAACAGCGCCATCGATTCCACTGGCGCGAAGTTCGGCGGATGCGGCAACAGCCGCGCCAGCGCGACGAACAGGATCATTCCGGCCAGGGCGAGAAATCGGGGGCTGAGCACGGGCTCGGCGGGCTTGGTCATGGAAAATCGTCTCCGAACAGGCTGGCCTCGAAGCGCGAGGCATTGAAATAGGATAGCTCAAAGCGGCCGCGGCGCTGTTTCAAGGCGCTGACGTGGCCGGGCGTCAGTTTCAGCAGCAGCGCATGGTATAGCGGTACCTCCAGGGCATGACAGATCAGGGCGCGGATCGGTCCGGCATGGGTGCTGACCAGCAGCAGATCCTGCTCGCCGTGCTCCTGCATCATCTGGCGCAGCCATTGCGTTGCCCGGTTGGCGACCATGGCGAAGCTCTCGCCCTGCGGTGGCGCGTGGTTGACCCAGTCCGACAGCCAGCGCCGGGTGGTCTGCGGCTCGCTTTCATGCAGGCGAGCCCAGGGCTGGCCGTCCCAGTCGCCGAAATCCTGTTCATCCAGGCGCGGCTCGACCTGCGGCAGACGACCAAAACGGCGCGCAAACGGACTCAGCGCTGCGTGCGCGCGCTTGCGGCTGGATGCGATCAAGGCCCGCGGCTCCGGATACGGCCAGTGCCCGGCCAGATCCTCCATATTGCGCCGGCCGGCCGCCGACAGCGCCAGATCGGTGCGGCCGATGCAGCGCCCTTCGGCGCCATCGGTGTGGCTGTGGTACAGCAAAACCAGCCGCATGCCGCGCCCTGCTCCGTCTCGTCCCGGCTTCGATGGTAGCGGTTGTGGGTTGGGGCGGGGCAGGCAGTCTCGATCCTGGGGCGCGCCCGAAGGTCTCCGGGACAATGCGCACATCGCAGCAATCAGAGTGCGCGTCCGTTGGGTTTCGTGATGTCCATCACAATAAATGTAATTTCGTCTTGACGTTTGCACGCTGGCCAACCGAAGCTTTGGGCCTTTCCCGATCAGTCGTCGCGAAAACAGCTCGGTTCCACGGCTGCGATCGGTCGCTCGGTCGTCGTTCACCATCAACGTCCAAAGTAGCAACGCCACTTGCAGGGGAATTCCAATGCCGCAGTTTCGCCGGCTGTTGTCGTCTTGCCGGACTCAATCACGCAGATTGATCCGGGTCCTCGTCGGTCAGGCGCGCCGATGCCGACCAGGTCGCCGCCCGGCATCCCCGGAACCAATGAACCAAGAACCTGCAGTACAGAAATTGCCCGATTGGAGCACCATCAGGCTCCAGTATCTGAATGGGAAGAAGGTTGGAGCATACGTATGATCATCCGTCTGCACGCACTCGCCATCCTGCTGGTCCTGATGCTCTCGTTCCCGAATCTGGCACGAAGCGATGACAGACCCGATTGCCCGCTCCCTGGAGACAACGTCTGCCAGTGCAACTGGTACAAGGGAGGGACCAAGGAATGCAGGGTGCCTGATTTGACCCGCTGGTTGTACGGTGGAGTATGCAACTGCGTGTCTCCGAACTACGGCTGCGTCCAGCCGTATCTTTGTCCCGGAGCAACCTGCGACGACGAAGAAACCGTAATCGATTACATCAGGAACTGGTATTTAGGCGAAGGAGAACATTGTTCCTTCAACGTCGACCTGAATCCGGTCTGGACCAATGTCATTGAAGGTGGAACTGCACCAACGCCTACCGTACAAGAGCGAATCCATGATGTCGATGGCACGCGGTATCTAACAAGCAACCCACCCTGTCGACCGTTCCAATACACAAACAACGATAGCTGCCTGAAAACCGGACGGAATCGGAAACGTGTGTGCCCGGCCGGCTGGCATTTCGTTGCGCCAGCTCGAACCACGGTGGGAGGCGTTTGCGTACGTGATCCCGAAGCGGACTGTCAGAGCGCAGGAAATCCAATCTCGACACGCTCGGGCATCAAGCGTGAGCAGTTCGTGGATTTTGTCACCGCGGGCTCGGAACTGATGTTCAAAAGGACATATTCGAGTGACGGTTTCGGTGGCGACGCCTGGGATGTCGAACTCGAAGAAGTCGAGTCCCGGAAGCATCAACCGTTAGGACAGGTATGGCGGCATCAGTTCGATTGGCGGATTTCCACGTCTGACGACGGCAGCTGGGCGGTTGTGCGCGGACCTTCGGAAAGCACCCTGAGCTTTCGGCGGATTTCCGGCCAATGGGTACGCCTGCAGAACAGCGGCCAGCGCTATGTGCTTTCCGATATTGTTGACAACCAAACTCTGATCGGCAGAGAGCTGCTTCTGCCGGACGGGACCGTACAGATTTACGACGACGCCGGCATGCTGTTGTCTCAGCATCAGCCTCACGGGACCGTGTTCGAGTTCGAGTACAGCGATGCACTTACCCACCCGGACTTGGCGCCAAAGCCGGGCCTGCTGATGGAAGTTCGTCTTCAACAGGGTCGCGGACTGTACTTTCGGTACAACGACAAAGGAATGATCCGTGAGATGCACGACGACCAGGGACTGGTCGGCACGTACACCTATGACATCGAAGATCGTTTGGTGAGCGTCACGCGCTCCGATGACAGTGCAATCGTCTACCACTACAACGAGCCTGAACACATCACCGGTCAGGCATCTCAAGTCAATTGGCCGCATCTGCTGACCGGAGTCACGGACGAGAGCAACCAGCGCTTCCAGACTTGGCGCTACAACGTCCTCAGCAGCGGTACTGTCCGCGCCTTCGAAAGCCATCACGGGGGAGCGCTGGAGGCCAATCGCACCACGATCACATACAATACCTCGTCCAGATCCACGGTCACGAACAGCTTGGGAGGAGCTACCCAGGTGAACTTCGCGCTCCGTGCCGGTGTGTGGAGAATCACGAGCATGTCTTCCGCCTGCAGTGCGTGCGGTGGCATTGCTGGTTCCGCGATTGGCTACGACACGAACGGATACCGAAATCTGGTTACCGACTTCGAGGGCAATGTCACTGACTATGATTATCAAGCTGACGGGCGTCTCGAGCGTGTGATGGAGGGAGTCGGAACCCCTCAGCAACGAACCATCGAGACCGATTGGTGGGTTGCCACGAACCTGCCGACCGAGCGCCGCGTCTACAACGCCGCCAACACCCTGCAAAGCCGCGAGAACTG